>JANXPQ010000304.1 GCA_025357235.1 Betaproteobacteria bacterium | reverse complement strand
GAAGCCCTGATCCGCTGGCGACATCCCCAACGCGGGCTGGTGCCACCGAACAGTTTCATTCCCATCGCGGAGGATTCCGGCCTGATCGAACCGATCGGCCAATGGGCACTGCGCACGGCATGCGAGCAGAACCAGCGCTGGCAGATGGCCGGACTGCCCATCGCAAAAATTGCGGTGAATATTTCCGCCCGGCAGTTTAACGAGCCCAAGGGCTTTGCCGAGGAGGTTATCAGGCTTCTGAACGCGACCGGGCTGGATCCGCGCTATCTCGAACTGGAAATGACCGAGAGCATGCTACTGAAGAACGTCGACGAAAACGTCGCCGTGCTGCGCAAGCTCGGCAAACTCGGGACTTCCCTGGCGGTGGATGATTTCGGCACTGGCTATTCGTCACTCGCGTACCTGAAACAACTACCGATCGACACGTTGAAAATCGACCGCACGTTTGTGCGGGACATCGAGACCGATGCAGACGATGCCGCCATCATCAAGGCGATCATCGCAATGGCGCACAGCCTGGAGCTGCGGGTGACTGCCGAAGGAGTGGAAACGCAGGGGCAGCTGGCGGCATTGCGAAAACTGCGCTGCGACCAATTCCAGGGCTATTTGCTGTCCCGTCCGATACCGCCGGAGGAACTTGCCCGGCGCTTTCTGCAAAGCGCTTTGTCCGGCGGACGCGAATCCGGCTCAGGTTGACCGGCTTTGTGTAGAGGCAGACCGGCAACAGCCTGCTTTCCCGGATTCCTGGATTCAATCCGTCCGCGCCAGCGCAACCAAGCCTCATCCCGGCCCGTGTCAGCGACTCGGCGCTCCCTTTTTGTACATTTCTGGAAATGGCGTCCAGGTTGCTGTGCGGCACAGCGCTTCAACGCTTTGCCCTGGCCATACTTTCCCTGGGGTTACCTGACGTCGAAACCCTTCCCCGCAGGGGAGTTCACGGCGAAGCTCCTCGCCTAGCGGGTCATTTCGCGCATGGCGCGTTCCAGCCCGTCGAGCGTGAGCGGGTACATGCGATCACCAATCAGCTGGCGGATCATGCCGATGGATTCGTAGCAACCCCAGCGATCCTCGGGCGTGGGATTTAGCCAGGCCGCATGGGGATAGACATCCAGCACGCGTTGCATCCAGACCGCTCCCGCCTCTTCATTGTTGTGCTCCACGCTGCCGCCCGGGTAACCCACTTCGTAAGGGCTCATGGAAGCATCGCCGACGAAGATCACCTTGTAGTCGTGGGCATATTTGTGCAAAACCTGGAACATCGGCGTGCGCTCGGAATTGCGTCGGCGATTGTCGCGCCACACCGATTCGTACAGGAAGTTATGAAAGTAGAAATATTCGAGATGCTTGAACTCGACGCGCGCCGCCGAGAACAACTCCTCGCAGACCTTCACGTAATCCTCCATCGAACCGCCGACGTCCAGAAACAGCAGCACCTTCACCGCGTTGTGGCGCTCGGGCACCATCTTGATGTCGAGATAGCCGGCATTCTTCGCGGTCGAACGAATCGTGTCGTCGAGGTCAAGTTCGTCCGCGGCGCCCTCGCGCGCGAATTTGCGCAGGCGCTTCAGCGCGACCTTGATATTGCGCACACCCAATTCCACTGAATCGTCCAGGTTGCGATATTCGCGCTTGTCCCAGACCTTCACCGCGCTGCGGTTGCGCGAGCCGTCTTGGCCGATGCGCACGCCTTCCGGGTTGTAGCCATAGGCGCCGAACGGTGACGTGCCGCCGGTGCCGATCCATTTCGAACCGCCCTGGTGTCTGCCCTTCTGCTCCTCAAGGCGCTTGCGCAGGATCTCCATGAGTTTTTCCCAGCCGCCCAGCGACTCGACCAGCTTCTTCTCTTCTTCCGTCAGCAGCAGTTCCGCCTGCCTGCGCAGCCACTCTTCGGGTATCTCGGCGACCATGCTGTCGGGTAGCGCCGCGATCCCCCTGAAGTAGGCGCCGAACACACGGTCGAACTTGTCGTAGTTCGATTCATCCTTGACCAGGCAGGCGCGCGAAAGGTAATAAAACTCATCCAGGCTGCCTGAGCTGACATGCTTTTGCAGCGCCTCCATCAGCATCAGATATTCCTTCACCGACGCCGGCACCCCGCCCTCGCGCAGCTTCAGGAAGAAATCAGTCAGCAAGGCAAGCCTCCCCGGGCGGCGCAATCGTCAACAGACCGCCCCGCCCTGTTTCGATTGAACGAAACATCATCCTGCACGATCGCGGACGTCCTCGCGTCCGCCCGGATCGTAGGCCTCGACCCGGTTGCGCCCGAGCGCCTTGGCCAGATAGAGCGCGCGATCGCCGTTGCGCAACAGGTCTTCCGCGGAATTGCCGTGATCGGGAAACACCGCGATACCCGCCGACAGTGTGCAACGCAATTTCCCGGTTTCGACCGGCACATCCATTTCCGCAAACATCTGGCGCCAGCGTTCCGCGCGCAAGCGCGCGGATTCGAGATTCATTTTCGGCAGGAGCAGGACAAATTCCTCGCCGCCATACCGGCAGACCACGTCAGTGCGGCGCGCCTCGTTGCGCAGGATGTCCGCCAGCATCCTGAGCACTTCGTCGCCGGCCTGATGGCCATGGGTATCGTTGACGCGCTTGAAGTGATCGATGTCCATCATCATCAGGCTCAGCGGGGTCTGCTCGCGGGTCGCCCTGGAAATCTCGGCGGGAAGCGCATCGTCAAGGAAACGGCGGTTGTACGTTCCGGTCAGCGGATCGCGCATCACCTGTTCGCGCAACTGCGCCTGCAATTCGCGGATGTCGTCGAGCCGCTGCTTGAGCTTGACATTGATATCCTGCAACGCCAACTGCGACCGCACCCGTTCGGTAACGTCCTGCGCCAGCGAGAGCACGGAATCGGGCCGGCCATCCACGCCGGGGACGATGGTGTTGTGCCACTCGACTTCGATCGTGCGTCCGTCCTTGGTCAGGTTGGAATTCAGGAAACACTGAACAAGTCTCCGGCTGCGTGGTCGTAGTACGAGACGCAAACGGGAGGGTTTCATTGTGAAGCAGATGACATTGGCAACGGCGAAAGGATTTGAGGTACAC
>JANXPQ010000013.1 GCA_025357235.1 Betaproteobacteria bacterium | reverse complement strand
GAGAAACTCCGCCTTGCGTGTGGCTCTGCCGTGTACCTCAAATCCTTTCGCCGTTGCCAATGTCATCTGTTTCACAATGAAACCCTCCCGTTTGCGTCTCGTACTACGACCACGCAGCCGGAGACTTGTTCAGTGTTTCCTGAAGATGAATATGAGATGGCGGCGATCCGCTACGGACTCGACCGCGGGCCGAATTTCGAAAATCGCGCCTGGAATTTGCATGCCGCACAGGAGCTGGAAAGCATCGCGGCGAAAACGGGCCGCAAGCTGCAGAAGTGCGAATCCCTGCTGCAAAGCGCGCGGGCCAAGCTGTTCGCCGCGCGCGCAAAACGTGTGCGCCCGGGTCGTGACGAGAAAATTCTCGCCAGCTGGAACGCGCTGATGATCGAAGGCATGGCCCACGCCGCCCGCGTGTTCGGACGGGACGACTGGCATATGTCGGCACGCAGGGCAGTGGAATTCCTCACTGGAAAAATGTGGCAGGGGGATCGCCTGCTTGCGACGTACAAGGATGGCCGCGCGCACCTGAACGCGTATCTGGACGACTGCGCTTTTCTGTTGGCCGCGCTGCTTGAGACTTTGCAGGCTGAATTCGTGACCGGGGACCTGCATGTCGCGATGGCGCTCGCCGATGCATCGCTCGAGCGCTTCGAAGACCGTATCGCCGGCGGCTTCTTCTTTACCAGCGACGATCATGAGCCACTGATCCTGCGGCCCAAGCCAGGTGCGGACAACGCGACACCATCGGGAAACGGCGTTGCCGCGCTGGCGCTCACGCGACTGGGCCATCTGCTCGGCGAGCCGCGCTACCTGCGGGCGGGGGAAGATGCGGTCAGGCTTTTTTATCCGGCGATGTTGCGCCAGCCCGGCGGCTATTCCACGCTTTGCATGGCACTGGAGGAAGTACTGGAACCGACCCGGGTGAATGTGTTGCGCGGACCGCGCAATGCGCTACGCGCCTGGCAGCAGACGCTTGCATGCAAATATCTGCCGGATGCCCTGCTGTTTGCGCTCGACTCGACGCTCTCCGATCTGCCGGGCGTGCTGAACAAGCCCGCCGGCAAGACTGTCAACGCTTACCTTTGCCGCGGCGTTACTTGGCTGGCTTCCATCACGAACGTCGAGGCGTTGATTGTGCATCTGGAGGCCGGGCCGGCCGCCTGAAGGTTTTCAAAGCAGGCCAAAGCCGATAAAATGCGCTGCGGTCCAAACCAACTCGTAACGAAAGGCACTCGCAAATGAAGAAACTCATGATGATCGCAGCGACAGCGGGCCTGGTGCTGGCCTGTAGTGCGCATGCGGCAGATGCGGAAAAAGCGAAGGCGTTGGCACAGTCCAAGAATTGCCTCGCCTGTCACGCGATCGACAAGAAGCTGGTCGGTCCCGCGTATATCGAAGTGGCCAAGAAGTACAAGGGCAACAAGGATGCCGAAGCGGCGCTGATCAAGAAGGTGATGAACGGCGGCGGCGGCGTATGGGGCACGATTCCGATGCCGCCCAATCCCGTCAAGGAAGACGAGGCCAAAGTTCTCGTGCAGTGGGTTTTGTCCCTGTAGTACGGTACCGCAGTTGCAATAAGAGGCCGGCGCATGCCGGCCTTTTTGTTTTCCGGCGAGGCTCCATGGCCTCTTATACAACTTGATGAATTAACGGCCCAAATTGACAATGTTCAAAACGCTGGCGGATAATCCGGGCGGACCGGCGTGACAAGCGCAAACAACAAGGGGACCTGGGACATGAAAGCTCTCGACGTGACGAAAGAATTCAAGTGGGTTGCAGCAGGCATTATCGCGGTGGCGGCTTTCGGTCTCGCCGGGTGCGGCAAAAAAGAGGAAGCCGGATCCGGTGGAAAACCGCCTTCGATCCAGCGCGTGGTCAAGATCGGCCATGCGGCGCCTTTGACGGGTGGCATCGCCCACCTGGGCAAGGACAACGAGAACGGCGTGCGCCTGGCAATCGAAGAGGCGAACGCGAAAGGCCTCACCATCGGCGGCGAGAAGATTGCCTTCGAGATGATCAGCGAAGACGACGAGGGCAAGGAAAACAAGGGTCCGATCATCGCGCAGAAATTTGCCGATGCAAAAGTGGCCGGCGTAGTCGGTCACCTGAATTCCGGCGTCACCATTCCGGCGTCGGCGGTGTACAACCAGGCCGGCATTCCGATGATTAGCGGCTCGGCGACCAATCCCAAGCTGACCGAGCAGGGCTTCAAAGTTGCGTTCCGCACGGTCGGCCGCGACGATCAGCAGGGACCGGCTATTGCCAGTTACCTCGTTGCCGAACACAAACCCAAGTCCGTTGCGGTGATAGACGATGCCACGGCCTATGGCGAGGGACTCGCCAACGAAGTCGAGAAGACATTGAAGGCTGCGGGCGTCAATGTGCTGCCCCGCGAAAAGGGGACGCAGGATACGCGCGACTGGAAGGCGATTCTCACCAAGCTCAAAGGCAAAGGCCCGGATGCGATTTTCTACGGCGGCATGGATTCCGGTGCCGGTCCGCTGCTGAAGCAGGGGCGAGAGCTGGGCCTGAAGGCGGTGTTCTCGTTCGGCGACGGTGCTTGCACCGAAAAGATGAAAGAGCTGGCCGGTCCCGCATCCGAAGGCCTGGTCTGCTCTCAGGCCGGCATCCCGGTGCAGGCAGCGAGCAAGGCTTTCCTGGATGCATTCAAGAAGAAGTTCAATTCCGATCCGCTGATCTACGCGCCGTTTACTTACGATGCGACCAATCTTCTGATCGCCGCAATGCAGGCCGCCAATTCCGTGGATCCGGCGAAGTATCTGCCGGAGCTTGCCAAGATCAAGTTTGAAGGCGCCAGCGGCCACATTGAGTTCGACGAAAAGGGCGATCGCAAGGATGCGGAAATGACGATCTTCACCATGAAGAACGGCACCATCACCCCGGTCGCCGTCATCAAGGCCGGCAAGTCGGTCAAGTTCGAGGATTTCGTCAAAGGTGGAGCCGCGAAGTAGGCGGTGCCCCGGCCCGAACATGAAAACGGCACCTGCGGGTGCTGTTTTCTTTTTAATGGTTATGGAGCCATGCCCGTGCGCCGGACTATCCGCACGGAAATTGCTAGCGTCTGCACGACCGGCTGACCGACCTTGGACATCTTCCTCCAGCAACTCATCAACGGCCTGACTTTGGGCAGCGTGTATGCCATCGTCGCGCTGGGCTATACGATGGTTTACGGCATCGTGCAACTGATCAATTTCGCCCATGGCGAAGTCGTCATGGTGGGCGCGATGGTCGCGCTGTCGGTGATCTCCGCGCTTGCCGGCACTGCGCTGCCTCCCCTGCTCATCGTTTTCGCCGGCGTCCTCTGTGCCGTGCCGATCTGCATGGCGGTCGGTTTCACCATGGAGCGCGTCGCCTACAGGCCGCTGCGCGGTGCCCCGCGGCTGGCACCACTGATCACGGCAATCGGCATCTCCATCATCCTGCAGCAGGTCGCGATGATCATCTGGAGCCGCAATCCGCTGGGCTTTCCGCAGATCATCGACAATCCGGTATACGAAATTGCGGGCGCTCATATCAGCGCCGTGCAAATCTTCATCATCCTCGGATCCTTTCTGATGATGGCCGGCCTGACGCTGCTGGTGTTTCGCACGCGACTTGGCATCGCCATGCGCGCGACCTCGGAGAATCCCCAGGTCGCCGGCCTGATGGGCATCAACGTCAATCGCGTGATTTCCGCCACTTTCGTGATCGGAGCCGGTCTCGGCGCGATTGCCGGCGTCATGGTCGGCACTTATTACGGCATCGCCCACTACACCATGGGCGCACTCCTGGGCATGAAAGCATTCTCCGCCGCCGTGCTCGGCGGCATCGGCAATCTGGCCGGTGCGATGCTGGGCGGTGTGTTGCTCGGCATTGTCGAGGCGCTCGGCGCGGGCTACATCGGCGAGATCATGGACTTGTGCCACGTGTCCGGAATCTCCGACGCGCTCGCCGCGCGCTGCGCGCAGGATGGCCACTTCGTGCTCTTCGGCAGCAATTATCAGGACGTTTTCGCATTCCTGGTCCTGATCGCCGTGCTGGTGTTCCGCCCCTCGGGCCTGCTCGGCGAGCGGGTTTCGGACCGGGCCTGACGCATGGCCGGCTGGGGCGAACGTCTCGAACAGTTGCGATCGCATCGCGCAGCACCCTGGCTGGGCATTGCGCTCATCGTCGTGACCCTGATCTTTCTGCCGTTCGCACTCGCATCCGTGGGCACGGCCTGGGTGCGCATCACGAATCTCGCCATCCTGTTCGCGCTGCTCTCCCTCGGATTGAATATCGTCGTCGGCTTCGCCGGCCTGCTCGACCTCGGCTACATCGCGTTCTATGCCGTTGGTGCCTATTGCTATGCACTGCTCGCCTCACCCCACTTCGGGCTGCATCTGCCGTTCTGGATCATTTTGCCGATCGGCGCCGCGGTCGCCTGCGTGTTCGGCGTGTTGCTCGGTGCGCCGACCCTTAAATTACGCGGCGACTATCTGGCGATCGTCACGCTCGGGTTCGGTGAGATCGTTCGCATATTCCTGAACAATCTTTCCCAGCCGGTCAACATCACCAACGGTCCGCAGGGCGTCACGCTCATCGATCCGTTCAGGATCGGCAAAATCGATTTCAGTCGTACCGACAATCTGCTGGGGCTCGCCTTCAGCGGACCAATCAAGTATTACTACCTGTTGCTGATCGTATTGGTCGCGGCCATCGTCATCAATCTGCGCCTGCAGAATTCGCGCCTCGGCCGCGCCTGGGTGGCGATCCGCGAGGACGAGGTCGCCGCGCAGGCGATGGGGATCAACACGCGCAATGTGAAACTTCTGGCCTTCGCGATGGGGGCAAGCTTCGGTGGCGTGGCCGGCGGAATCTTCGCGGCGACGCAGGGTTTCATCAGTCCGGAGAGCTTTGTCTTCGTCGAATCGATCATGGTGCTCTCCATGGTCGTGCTCGGCGGGATGGGCAACGTGTGGGGCGTCGTGCTCGGCGCGATCCTGCTGTCCTTTGTACCGGAGGTCCTGCGTTATACCGTGGAGCCGGTGCAGAAGGCTGTATTCGGCCGTCTGTTGATCGAGCCCGAAGTCATCCGCATGCTCCTGTTCGGGCTCGCACTGGTGTTCATGATGCTCTACCGGCCGGCGGGATTGTGGCCCTCGAAGCGGCGCAAGCGCGAATTTTCCGGGATGGACAATAGTTGATGCGGCCGGCGCAACTTCTTGTGATCCGTCACATCGAAAAGCGCTTCGGTGGCTTGACCGCGCTTGCCGACGTTTCGCTGACCATCAACCGCAAGGAAATCTATGGTCTGATCGGGCCCAACGGCGCCGGCAAGACCACGCTGTTCAATGTGCTGACCGGCCTCTACGTCCCGGACGGTGGCCAGTTCGAATTCGATGGCGCGAGCCTGGTCGGTCTCAAGCCCTACCGCGTGGCCGAATCCGGCATCGCGCGGACTTTCCAGAACATCCGCCTGTTCGGCAACATGACCGCGATGGAGAACGTCATGGTCGGCCGGCATGTGCGCACGCATGCCGGCGCGATCGGCGCAATTCTGCGCACCAAGCGTACGAGGGACGAAGAAGCAGCCATCCGCAGCCGGTCCCGTGAACTGCTTGGCTACGTAGGCATCGGGCCGCATGCCGGGATGCTGTCGCGGAATTTGTCCTATGGCGATCAGCGCCGGCTGGAAATCGCGCGTGCGCTGGCCACGGAACCGAAACTGCTGGCGCTGGACGAACCCGCCGCCGGCATGAATGCGACGGAAACCGCGGAATTGCGCCGGCTCCTGGAGAAAATTCGCGACGATGGCGTGACCATTCTGCTGATCGAGCACGACGTCAAGCTGGTCATGGGTCTTTGCGATCGTGTCGCGGTGCTCGACTATGGCAGGAAAATAGCGGAAGGCGAGCCGGCGCAGGTGCAGAAGGATCCGGAAGTCATCCGCGCCTATCTCGGCGGAGCGCTGCCATGAACGCGTTGCTCGAGGTGAAGGCGCTGAAAGTCGCGTACGGCGGCATCAATGCGGTCAAGGGCATCGACCTCGTCGTCGGCGAAGGCGAAATGGTGGCGTTGATCGGGGCAAACGGAGCCGGGAAAACCAGCACGTTGAAGGCTATCTGTGGCTTGCTGCATCACGGCGGCACCGTGCAATTGCGCGGTGAGAACGTGAGCAACTTTCCCGCTTATCAATTGGTCGAACGTGGGTTGGCGCTGGTCCCTGAAGGCCGTGGCGTGTTCGGCCGGCTGACGGTGCGCGAAAATCTGCAGATGGGTGCGTACGTACGCAAAGACAGAACGGCCGTCCGCGCCGACCTCGAGCGCATCTACACCCTGTTTCCGCGGCTTGCGGAAAGGCGCAACCAGACCGGTGGTACCCTGTCCGGAGGGGAGCAGCAAATGCTCGCGATCGGGCGGGCATTGATGAGCCGGCCCAGGCTGCTGCTGCTCGATGAGCCGAGCATGGGCCTGGCACCTCTGATGGTCGAAAAGATTTTCGAAACCGTGCGCATGGTGTCGGAGGAAGGCGTCACGGTATTGCTGGTCGAGCAGAATGCGAAGCTGGCGTTGGAGGTGAGTAACCGGGGTTACGTGATGGAAAGCGGCCTGATCACGTTGGCCGACGGCGCGCGCTCCCTGCTAAACAATCCACTCGTCAGGAAAGCCTACCTGGGCGAGTGAAAGTGCGCGCTACATCTGCTTTTTTTCCACAACGAGGTCGACATGCTCATCGGATTGGTTCGAGAAAGGATGTTGACGCTGGGACGCAGTATCGAAACCTGCTTCCGTTTACAGTTCGCGGACGGCACGCACTACCAGAACCGGGAAGGGGCACCGGCATTCACCATCAACATGCGCAGCTCGAACGCGTACTGGCGCATTCTGCTGTTCGGCCACATCGGGCTGATGGAGTCCTGCTTCGATGGGGATGTAGACGTTGACGGTGATTTTGGCGCGGCATTCCAGGTTGCGTTCGAAAGCGGATTCGAGCATCGTCCCAATGCACTGATCGGCCTGCGCAACCGCTGGCACGAGCTGCTGTTTTCCAATCGCAGCATTGCCCAGGCCAGGGCCAACGCCCGGTTTCACTATGCCATCGGCACGCAGTTCTACCGTTACTGGCTCGACACGCCGCTCATGATGTACACCTGCGGATACTGGAAGGAAGGCACAGCGAGCCTCGATGAGGCCCAGGTCAACAAGGTCGACCACGTCTGCCGCAAGATCAAGCTGTCCCGCGGTGAAACCGTCATCGATATCGGCTGCGGCTTCGGCGGGTTCATGTTCCACGCCCATGAGCACTATGACGCGATCCCGCATGGCCTGAATACCACGCCGGAACAGGTCACGGCGGTCCGGGAAGAAATCCGCAAACGCGGCCTCGAAGACCGGATGGAAGTCAGGTTGGCCGACTTTCGCGAAGTCGACCGGCAGTACGACAAAGTGGTTTCGATCGGCGTGCTCGAGCACGCCGGTCGCGATCAGCTCGGGAAAGTCGTCAGGGCGCACGCCGATTTCCTCAAACCCGGCGGCTTGGGGCTGCTGCATTTCATCGGGCACGTCGGCGTGTCCGATACCGAGTTCTACATCCGCAAGCACGTGTTCCCCGGCGGCTGGATCCCGAGTCTCGCGCAGACTATCGCGGAAATGGAGCGTTGCGGGCTGGAGATCGTGGACATCGAGAATCTGCGGCGTCACTATGCGCCGACACTGGATGCCTGGTCGGAACGCTTCGACCGCAACTGGGAGAACATCCGTGCACTGGATACAAACCGGTTCAATGAGAAGTTCCGGCGCATCTGGCGGACTTACCTCATTTCCTGTGCGGAAATGTTCCGTTCCCCCGCTGGCAGAACGCATCTGTTCCAGATCGTGTTCAGCAAGGGCAACATCACCAGGGACAACTATCCGATGAGTCGCACCTTCCTCTACGAGCGGCGCTGACTGTGGTCGCG
>JANXPQ010000190.1 GCA_025357235.1 Betaproteobacteria bacterium | reverse complement strand
CTGGGCCATTTCCGCCGCACGCAGCAGGGCGCGCGCCTTGTTCTGCGTTTCGGTCCATTCGTTCTCCGGCACCGAGTCGGCGACGATGCCCGCACCGGCTTGAACATAGAGCACGCCGTCCTTCACCACTGCGGTACGGATTGCGATGGCAAGGTCCATGTCGCCGTTGAAGCCGAGATAGCCCACCGCACCGGAATAAATGCCGCGCTTGCTCGGCTCGAGTTCGTCGATGATTTCCATGGCGCGCACCTTGGGCGCGCCGCTTACCGTCCCCGCCGGGAAAGTCGCTTTCAGTACCGCCATGGCGTCGAGGCCTTGTTTCAGCGTAGCCTCGACGTTGGAGACGATATGCATCACATGCGAATAGCGCTCGGTGGTCATGCTCTCGGTGACCCGCACGCTGCCGGTTTCAGCCACACGGCCGATGTCATTGCGCCCGAGGTCCATCAGCATCACGTGCTCGGCCCGTTCTTTGGGATCGGCGAGCAGTTCCTTTTCCAGCGCGACGTCCTGCTCCCGCGTCGCCCCCCGCGGGCGCGTGCCGGCGATGGGCCGGACCGTGACCATGCCGCTCTCCAGCCTGACCAGGATTTCCGGCGAGGCGCCGACAACATGGAAGTCCGCCATGTCGAAGTAAAACATGTAAGGCGAGGGATTGAGGGCGCGCAACGCACGGTACAGCGACAGCGCAGAGGTGCGAAAAGGCAGGCTCATGCGCTGCGACAACACGACCTGCATGATGTCGCCATCGAAGATATAGCGCTTGGCGCGTTCCACCGCCGCAATGAAGGCCTCGCGGCTGAATTCCGAGCTCGGCTGCGCTAGGGAAACCGGCGCTTCCGGCGGCACGACCACCGGCTGGCGCAGCATCCACAGCAATTCCTGCAGGCGCTGTTGTGCCCGTGCATAAGCGTCGGCGACAGCCGGATCGGCATAAACCACCAGAAACAGCTTGCCGGAAAGATTATCCAGTACGACCAGTTGTTCCGACAGCAACAGCAAGATGTCCGGCGTTTGCAGCGTGTCCGGCTTATTCGCGCGGGCGAGCTTTTTCTCGACGTAGCGCACCGTTTCGTAACCGAAGCAGCCGACCAGCCCGCCGAGGAAGCGCGGCAGATTCGGCAGCGAGGCCGCGTTGATGCGCGCATGGCAGGCGGAAATGAATTCCAGAGGATCTTTGTGTTCGGCCTTGCTGATCAATTCGCCGCGACGGAATTCGCTGCATGTGGTGCCGCGCACTTCGATGCGCGTGTCGGCGGGAAGCCCGATGAAGGAATAGCGGCCGAAGCGTTCGCCGCCCTGCACCGATTCGAGCAGGTACGAATAGGGCTTGTTGGCCAGCTTGAGATAAACGGAAAGCGGGGTATCGAGGTCCGCAAAGGTTTCCAGCACCAGCGGAATGCGGTTGAAGCCCTGCGCGGCGAGTTGTGTGAATTCCTGCTCAGTCATGATGAACTCCTGAAACTTTGAAAACGGGACAACGGAAACGACGTCGCGTCAGGCGCGACGCCAGGACGCAGATTGGCGCCACCAGCGCCAACCGGCCCGGATTTCCATTCCCAAGTTTTCGAGTTTCGAAGAGTTCATGAACGCGGAAGTCTTATCAGATCCAGCAAGTCGGGAAGCGTAGGTACTATAGCATCGCAATCAAGCTCTTGCACCGCCAGCGTGCCGCGATACCCGTAAGGAACGCAGAACACGGGACAGCCGGCCGCCCGGGCCGCCCCCGTATCGGCGGGCGAATCGCCGACCATCAGTAGTTGCGCCGGTTCGATGCCGAAAGCGCTGGCTACATGCAGAAGCGGCAACGCATCGGGCTTCTTGCGCGGCAGGCTGTCCCCGCTCAGGACCACGTCCAGATATCCGGTCAGCGCCAGGCCCTGCAGCAACGGCTCGGTAAAGCGCGCGGGTTTGTTGGTCACGCAGGCGAGTCTGAACCCGCGGCTGCGCAGGATTTCGAGCGTGGAAATGACACCGGCAAACGGGTGCGATGCTCGCGTCAGCACGCTTGCGTAATGGCTGCGAAAGTATTCGACGGCTTGTTCGAACGACGTCGCATCGGGCTCGCCATCGGCCTTCCCAGTCAGCAGTCGCTTGACCAGGCGGTCAACCCCGTCGCCGACGTACGCCCTCACCGTTGACTCCGATACCGGGGGCCGGCCGATTTGCGCGAGCATGCGTACCGCGGATTCGTGCAGGTCGGGCAAAGTCTCGACCAGCGTGCCGTCGAGATCGAACGCAACTGCCCTGATCTGGAGCGGGAAGGGCAGTGACGGGTGCTGCCAGCGCTGGTCGCCGGCCGCTCGGGCGGACACGACGCTCAGGCCTTCGCCAGCTCCGCGCGCATCGCCGCGACGGTGCTCTTGTAGTCCTTGGTGCCGAAAATCGCGGACCCGGCAACGAAAGTGTCGGCGCCTGCGCGGGCGATCTCGGCGATGTTGTCGACTTTGACGCCGCCATCGACTTCGAGCCAGACCTCGCGGCCGGAATTCCGGATCCGTTCGCGCACTGTGCGCAATTTGTCCAATGCAGCAGGAATGAATTTCTGCCCGCCAAAGCCGGGATTGACGGACATGATCAGGACCAGGTCGAGTTTGTCGAGCGTGTAATCCAGCCAGGACAAAGGCGTGGCTGGATTAAACACCATGCCGGCCTTGCACCCGGATTCCCTGATCAATCCGATCGTGCGATCCACATGGTTGGAGGCTTCCGGGTGAAAGCTGATGATATCGGCTCCGGCCTTGGCAAAGTCCGGAATGATGCGATCGACCGGCTTGACCATCAGGTGCACGTCGATCACCGCCCTGGTCAACGGCCGGATCGCTTCGCACACCATCGGACCGATGGTGAGATTCGGCACGTAGTGGTTGTCCATCACGTCGAAATGGACCATGTCAGCACCCGCGGAAACGACGGACTGCA
>JANXPQ010000185.1 GCA_025357235.1 Betaproteobacteria bacterium | reverse complement strand
GCAGCTCCTGCACGAAGGCGCGCAGCGTCTTCAGCGCCTTGTTGGTTTCCTCCTCCGAACCGGCGCCGAACTCTTCGTCGTCGATCGACAGAATGAAGGCCGACGCACGGCTTTGCTGCTGCGCGAAGGAGGACAGGTCGCCATAGCTGGTGACGCCGAGCACTTCCATACCCTCGTCTTCGAGCGCCTTGGCCAGCGCCCTGACACCCAGGCCGCTGGTGTTTTCCGAGCGGTAGTCTTCGTCGATGATGACAACGGGGAAGCGAAACTTCATGCGGATCTCCCAACAGGAACCGCGGGCGCTGAACGCCCGCGGAATTGGATGCTTGCGTGATGTGGCTTGGCCACGTGCGGAACGGTGTTTTAGATCTTCGGAAGCGTGACGCCTTGCTGACCTTGGTACTTCCCGCCGCGGTCGCGGTACGAGGTCTCGCAGACGTCATCCGGGTCGCACTCGAAGAAGACCACTTGCGCGACCCCCTCGTTGGCGTAAATCTTGGCCGGCAGCGGCGTGGTATTCGAAAACTCGAGTGTCACGTAGCCTTCCCATTCCGGCTCGAAGGGCGTGACGTTGACGATGATGCCGCAACGCGCATAAGTGGACTTGCCCAGGCAAATGGTCAGCACGTTGCGCGGGATTCGGAAGAACTCCACCGTGCGCGCCAGCGCGAACGAATTCGGCGGGATGATGCAGACGTCGCCGCTGACATCGACAAAAGACTTTTCGTCGAAATTCTTCGGATCCACCATCGTCGAATTGATGTTGGTGAAAATCTTGAAATCCCGCGAGCAGCGGATGTCGTAACCGTAGCTCGAGGTGCCGTAGGAAACGATCTTCTTGCCGTTGATCTCGCGCACCTGGCCGGGCTCGAACGGCTCGATCATGCCCTGCTCCCGCGCCATGCGGCGGATCCACTTGTCGGATTTGATGCTCATAGCTTCGCGTGAGGGGTGAGGAGTGAGGGGTGACGGGAGAAAAGCCTGGCCTTGTCTTTCCTCCCAGTCCTCAGTCCACAGTCCTCGATCCTTGTCTTCATGTGTTCTGGATGACGATCTTCGGAAACACCGCGCTGTGATCCTTGGCCAGTTCCGCGATGCGGGCGGCCACCTTGCGGGCGATCTCTTTATATATCTGAGCCGAGCGGCTGTCCGGTTCGGCGACCACGGTCGGCTTGCCGGAATCCGCGTGCTCGCGGATCTTGATGTCCAGCGGCAGGCTGCCTACTACGTCCACGTTGTAGTCCTTGCTCATCTTCGCAGCCCCGCCTTCGCCGAAGACATGCTCTTCGTGGCCGCAGTTCGAACAGATGTGGACGCTCATGTTCTCCACCAGGCCGAGGATCGGCACGCCGACCTTCTCGAACATCTTGAGCCCCTTGCGCGCGTCGATCAGCGCTATGTCCTGCGGGGTGGTGACGATGACGGCGCCGGTGACCGGAACCTTCTGCGACAGCGTCAGCTGGATATCGCCGGTGCCGGGCGGGAGGTCCACCACCAGGTAATCCAGGTCCTTCCATTGCGTGTCGCGCAGCAGTTGCTCCAGCGCCTGTGTCACCATCGGCCCGCGCCAGACCATCGGCGTATCCACGTCGATCAGCAGCCCGATGGACATTGCCTGCACGCCGTAATTCACCATCGGTTCGATGGTCTTGCCGTCCGGCGACATCGGCTTGCCGGACAGACCCATCATGACCTGCTGGGACGGACCGTAAATATCCGCGTCCAGTATTCCGACCTTGGCTCCCTCGGCGGCCAGCGCCAGCGCAAGGTTCACGGCGGTCGTGGACTTGCCCACCCCGCCCTTGCCGGAGGCGACCGCAATCACGTTCTTGACCCCACCCAGCAACTTGAGCCCGCGCTGGACGGCATGGGCCACGATCTTGAACTGCACATCGACGCTGACCTTGCCTACCCCGGCGATCCTGCCGATGCGACGGTCAATTCCCGGCGGATCCCGTCGATCACGCTCTTCGCCGGGTAGCCCAGCACGACTTCCAGGGAAACATCACTGCCGTCGATGCGGATATTGCGGGCTTCCTTGCCGGCGACGTAATCCTTGCCGGTAGCCAGATCAGTGTACGTCTGGATTGCCGCCTTCACCTGCTCTTCGCTGATCGCCATGCCTGCCGTCTGGGAATCGGAGGGCCGAATTTTATTCCGAATCTCCGGTCAGTAAAGGGTTTTTACGGGGTCCATTTGCTAGAATCCAAGCTTTTCCGCCCCTCCAGAAATGAAGCGCAGGATTCTCGTCACCTCGGCGCTGCCGTACGCCAACGGCAGCATCCACCTCGGCCACCTCGTGGAATACATCCAGACCGATATCTGGGTGCGCTTCCAGAAGATGCAAGGCCACGAGGTTCACTACGTCTGCGCGGACGACACCCACGGCACGCCGATCATGCTGCGCGCCGACAAGGAAGGCATTTCCCCGGAGCAACTCGTCACCCGCGTCTATCGCGAGCACACCCGCGACTTCGCCGGCTTCCATGTCGACTTCGACAACTACTACACCACCAATTCGCCCGAAAACCAGGCGTTCTGCGAGGACATCTACCAGCACCTGCGGGCCAAGGATCTGATCGCGAAGCGCTCGGTGGAACAGTTCTACGATCCGGTGAAGGCGATGTTCCTGCCGGATCGCTATATCAAGGGCGAATGCCCGAACTGCCACTCCAAGGACCAGTACGGCGATTCCTGCGAAGTCTGCGGCAAGACCTACAGCCCGACCGACCTGATCGATCCTTACTCCGTCGTGTCGGGAGCCAAGCCGGAGCGCAAGGCCTCGGAGCATCACTTCTTCAAGCTATCGGACCGGCGCTGCGAAGAGTTCCTGCGCCAGTTCACACAGAGCGGCGACCGTCTGCAACCGGAAGCAGCGAACAAGATGAAGGAATGGCTGGGCGATCCGGGCGACAACAAGCTCGCTGACTGGGACATTTCCCGCGACGCGCCTTACTTCGGCTTCCCGATTCCCGGCACCGACAACCAGAAGTTCTTTTACGTCTGGCTGGATGCGCCAGTGGGCTACTTTGGCAGCTTCCGGAACTACTTCGAAAAGAAGGGCCGGTCACAGAAGGAGATCGACGAGTTCCTGCGCCCAGGCGGCAACACCGAGATGATGCATTTCATCGGCAAGGACATCCTCTATTTCCACGCCCTGTTCTGGCCGGCGATGCTGGAATTCGCCGGCTATCGCACACCGACGAAAGTATTTGCACATGGATTTCTGACGGTAGACGGACAGAAGATGTCCAAGTCCCGAGGCACGTTCATCACTGCGGAGAGTTATCTCCAGCATGAGCTGAATCCGGAATGGCTACGCTACTACTACACAGCGAAGCTGAATTCGACGATGGAGGACATCGACCTCAGCCTCGATGACTTCGTCGCGCGGGTGAACAGCGATCTGATCGGAAAATACGTAAACATCGCCAGTCGCGCGGCAAGTTTCATCACAAGGCTTTTCAATGGTGAACTTGCATATCATTCGGATACCAAGCCTCTAGTTGAAGGCGCTCGCGCCTCAGCATTTCTCGCTAAAGAGGCATATGACGCACGTGAATTTGGAAAAGCAATTCGTCAAGCAATGGAAATTGCTGACCGAATTAACGAGGGGTTCGATAAAATCCAGCCATGGAAACTCGCAAAAGACCCTTCGAAGGCTAAGGAGTTGCAAGACGTCTGCTCCCGATGCCTACATGGCTTTCAGTTGCTAACCGTAATTCTTGCACCAGTGCTTCCCAAGGTCGCTGAACGAGTAGCGCGCGATTTTTTTGGAATGGAACGTGGGTTCAATTGGAACGATGCTTCTGAATTACCCACCCGCATCAATCCATACCAGCACTTGATGACCCGCATTGATCCGAAAAAAATCACCGCACTCGTCGAAGCCAACAAGGAAAGCCTGCAACCAACGCCGCAAAGCCATTCACCGCAGCGTCATGCCGAGCATCAGGAGAAAGCCGTGGAAGCCGTTACTGCCCCGAATTTCATCACCATAGACGACTTCAGCAAGGTCGACTTGCGCATTGCCCGTATCGTCAGTGCCGAACACGTCGAAGGCGCCGAGAAGCTGCTCAAGCTGCAGCTCGACATCGGCACCGAGACCCGCCAGGTGTTCGCCGGCATCAAGTCGGCCTACGATCCGGCCAAGCTGGTCGGCCGCCTTACGGTCATGGTTGCGAACCTGCAACCGCGCAAGATGCGTTTCGGCGAATCCCAGGGCATGGTGCTCGCCGCGAGCGGCGAAGGCCCGGGCATCTTCCTGCTGTCCCCGGATGACGGCGCGCAGCCGGGAATGAAAGTGAAATGAAGACAGGGCCGAGCGACGAGGGCCGAGGTTCGAGTAAAAGCCTCAAGCGCCCAGAGCCTTTGTTCTTTTCTCGACCCTCGTAACTCGGCCCTCGTTCCTGCCTTTGAAGATCACCCGCCGCCTTCGCATCTCCGGCCGCGTCCAGGGCGTCTTCTTCCGCGAGTCGATGCGCCTGCGCGCGGAGCAGCTCAAGGTGACCGGCTGGGTGCGCAACTGCGCGGACGGGACCGTCGAAGCGATCGCGCAGGGGGACGCCTTCGAGGTCGGCCGGCTGATCGAGTGGGCGCAGCGCGGACCGGATGCCGCAAAGGTGGAAAACGTCGACATCGAGTCCGTGCGTGAAGACGTTCACTACACGATCTTCGACAAGAAAAGCAGTGATTGGTGATTAGTGGCTGGTGATTGGCAGCTACCCCGTCACGTTCGTCACGGCTTCTCACATCAGCGAAGCGAGTTCCTCCGGAGCATGCGTCCTCAACAGCGTATTCCGCATCATCCAGGCTTTTTCCTGGTCGACCTTCTCGAAGTACTGGACGTCTCCCGCGATCAGTGCCGCGACGGGAACGCCGTCGCGATACATCACGCGGTTGCTGTAGATCGCCGACACGCGCGAGCCCGGCGTTACGATGCCCGCGAGGTTGAGCGGATCAACGCCGCTCACGACGACCAGTTGCCCGGATTTCTCCGCGCTGCGCACGCCGCGCAGCACCCCGACGGCTTCGGGCAAGGCGAACTGCTCGCCTGAAAAGCCCGCAACGAAGCGCCCGCCGCGGATTTCGCCGCGGGTTTCCAGCCGGCGGCAGGCCATCAGCAATTCGCGCCAGGGCGGCAACCAGTCCGCCTCCCGCGCCAGCATTCTCCAGAAGATCACGCCGTAACGTTTCAGCAAGGTGCGGGCGATCTGTTCCGCGGCCTCCCGCTCGAGGGTAATGGTGCTGCTGCCCGCGGGCTTGCGCCGGATCAAAGCCCAGCGGCCGGCATCCTCCACGCCGAACACGGCCGTTCGCCGCCGGCGTCCGCCGCCAATCGGCTTGCGGCGATCGGCGGGTAACAGCAGCGCCCGCAGTCCGCTGAAGCCGTCCGAGTTGATCAATCCAGCCGCTGTCAGTTCGCGCAATGCATCTTCGATGAAGGTGCGCGGCTGATCCAGGCCTTCGGCGATGTCGTCGAAGAACGAAGCGCCGTGCTGTGCCAGATAGTCGGCGACGGCCTGGGCCCGCGTGCTGATGCGCACGGACTGCGGATCGGCAGTTTTCGCCAACGCCGTCCACACCGGAAGGTTCTTCCGGGTCAGCAGCGTGATCGGGGTGCTGCGTACAGGGCTCGGCCCCTGTGTACGCGATGCATCCACCTTTGGCGCTTCCAGCCGCGTCCACACCACGCGGCCCGCCCGGCACAGATCGTCTAGCCAGTGAGGCTCGTATCCCGAAACCCGCGCCGGGATCAGTTCGGTTTCCCACGAACCGGCGGCGGCCTCGAAACCCTCGAGCTGCGAAACCACCACCGCAACCGCATCCGGACCCTCCATGCGCTCGCCGACATGTTGCCAGTCGAACAGGAACTGCATGTAATCCGCGCCGGATACCGGTTCGATCTCCTGCCGCAGGCGCTTGACGGTGTAACGGGTGATGCGCGCCAGCAGCCGGCGTTCGCACCACTCGATGCCGGCTTGCGGCGTGAAGCTGCCGCGCATGACGAAACCTTCGCTTTCTAGCGCCAGCAATGCGATGTCGACGTTAGCTGTCGGTACGGCGATCGACTCGGCCAGACCCGCTGCGGTGACCGGACCCAGGCCTTCGAGTCGGCCTCGCACGATTTCCACCAGCGCCTCCTCGCGCGACCAGGCCTTCGCATACTCCGCGGGCACGACGATCGGCGGCACCACGAGAGCCGCGGGATGCACGGCGTTGAATTCCGGCAGGCGTTCCGCTGCAACAACAAGCGTGGCGCTATCCGGTTGGCCGGCAGGCACGACCCGCGTAATCCGCTTGTCGCGGATGAGCTCATCGAGCAGCGGCGTCCATTGCGGTTGCCGCGCCACTTCCTGCGTCGTGAGCAAACCCAGCCAGCCGAGCGCATCGTGCAATTCGTCCGCCGATTCGGCCTGCGGCCAGGCCTCTTCCCTGACGCGGGCGATCGCTTCGGGGTCAAGCCGCCCGATGTCCGCCGCGCTGTCCGGATCGAGCCAGCGACGGCTGACCACGGCCTGCGTGCGCCGCTCTTCCAGCGGTGCATCGTCGAGGAAAGCATAGGGTCGGGCCGACAGGATTTCGAGCGCGAGCGGCGAAGGCTCGACCAGGTCGCGCGTTTCGATCTCCACGTCGCCCTGCTCGATCGCACGCAGCAAACTCTCGAAGCCTTCTATGTCCATCGCTTCGAACAGGCAATCGTCGATGGTCTGCCTGACCAGCGGGTGGTCGGGGATTTCGCGATCGCCAACGATGTTTTCCTGGCAGGCAAGCTGGTCGGGGAATACGGCTGCGACCAGGTCCTCCGCCTCCATGCGCTGCAGTTGCGGCGGCACCTTGTTGCCACCGCGGAAGCGCGGCAGCGCCAGTGCGATCGAAGCATCCCAGCGCCAGCGCGTCAGGAACATCGGCGCATCGAGCAAAGCCTGGATCAGCACCGTGCGCGCGCTGTTGGAATGCAGGTAGCGCCCCACTTCTTCCAGCGGAAAACTGTGCGTGGCGGTCAGCGAAAGGATGATCGCGTCTTCCGTCGCCGCGGCCTGCAGTTCGAAATTGAACTTGCGGCAGAATCGCTTGCGCAAGGCCAGCCCCCATGCGCGATTGATGCGATTGCCGTAAGGCGAATGGATGACGAGCTGCGTGCCGCCGCTTTCGTCGAAGAAACGTTCCATGACCAGCCGCTGCTGCGTCGGCAGCAGGCCAAGCGCCGCTTTAGCACTCCCCAGATAGTCGACCACCTGCGTGGCGGCATCCGCGGCGATTCCGACTTCCTCGACCAGATAATCCAGCGTGACCTGAGAATTCGGCAACCGCGCATCGACATCGGCGCGCAACCGCGATACCGCGGAGGATACTTCGTCGCTGCGCGCCGGCGCTTCTCCGAGCCAGAACGGAATCGAGGGCGGCATGCCCTCCGCATCCTCGACGCGCACCCGCCCCGCCTCGACACGCAGAATGCGATACGACGTATTGCCCAGCTGGAACACGTCGCCAGATAGGCTCTCGACCGCGAAATCTTCGTTGACCGTACCGACGATGATGTCCTGCGGCGACAGCACGACGACGTAGTCGGCGGTATCGGGAATCGTACCGCCGGAGGTCACGGCCGTCAGCCGCAACCCGTCGCGCGGCCGCAATTTGCGATTGACCGCATCGCGATGGATCAGCGCGCGCTTGCGGCCGCGGCGCGTCGAGAAACCTTCGGCCAGCATCTGCAGCACTTCACCATATTCTTCCCGCGTGAGTTCGCGGTAAGGCCACGCCCGGCGCATTAAGTTGTAAAGGTCTTCCTCGTCCCACTCGCCGCAGGCCACCTCGGCGGCGATCTGTTGCGCCAAGACGTCCAACGGCTTCTTTGGTATGACAACCCGATCCAGTTCCTCGCGCCGCACCGCATCCAGCAGTGCCGTGCATTCGACGAGGTCGTCGCGCGACACCGGGAACAATCTTCCCTTCGGCAATCCGCCCACCGCGTGGCCCGACCGGCCGACCCGCTGCAGCAGCGCGGATATCCTGCGCGGCGTGGACAACTGGCAGACCAGATCCACATGCCCGATGTCGATGCCCAGTTCGAGCGACGCCGTGGCGACCAGCGCCTTGAGTTCGCCGCGCTTCAATCTTTGCTCGGCGTTGAGCCGCTGTTCGCGCGCCATGCTGCCGTGGTGGGACGTCACCTGGTCTTCACCCAGGCGTTCGGACAGTGCACGTGCCGCGCGTTCCGCGAGTCGCCGCGTATTGACGAACACCAGGGTCGAGCGATGCTCGCGGATCAACTCTGCGAGGCGGTCGTAGACCTGGGTCCACACTTCCGCCGACATGACGGCTTCGAGCGGCGATTCCGGCACTTCGAGGGCGAGATCGCGCTTGCGGACATGACCGGTGTCGACGATGGTGCAGGCGTTCGAATCGAACAATCCGCCGGACTGGCCACCGCCCACGAGGAAGCGCGCCACTTCCTCGATTGGCTTCTGCGTCGCCGACAGACCGACACGGGTCAGTTGGCCGCCGGCCAGATGCTGCAAACGCTCGAGAGAAAGCGCCAGATGCACGCCACGCTTGTTCGGCGCCATGGCGTGGATTTCATCGACGATGACGGTGCGCGTGCTCGCCAGCATCTTGCGCCCCGACACACTGGTCAGCAGGATGTACAGCGATTCCGGTGTCGTCACCAGAATGTGGGGCGGCTTGCGGCGCATGCGCTCGCGGTCCGCCTGCGGCGTGTCGCCGGTGCGCACCACCGTGCGAATGTCCACGTCCGGCAGGCCCGATTCAAATAATTCTTTGCGAATCCCGGCCAGCGGCTCGTCGAGATTCTTCTGGATATCGTTCGACAACGCCTTCAGCGGGGAGACGTACACGACATGGATCTCGTCGCGCAATTCGCCGCGCACGCCCAGGCGGATCAGCGCGTCGATGGTGGCGAGAAAGGCTGCCAGGGTCTTGCCCGAACCGGTGGGCGCCGCGATCAGCGCGTTGTTACCCGAACTGATCGCCGGCCAGGCCTGGACCTGCGGCTCGGTCGGCGCCGGATAGGTGCGACGGAACCAGTTCGCTACCGCGGGATGAAATGAATCGAGGACGCTCATGGCTTCATGCGCTGCCGAGGACCGTTCAGCTAATCCGCCAGTTCCAGGCGAAACAGGTTGTTCAATCTTTCCAGGTAGGCCAACGCGGTCGGATCGCCTTCCCCGGGTGCCCACGATGCCTTCTCGGCTCGCTCGAGCGGCTTGTAAGGGCCGGCCTTCGCCTCGAATATGACCGATCCCGGCTCGAGCGCGACGAAGGTGTGCCAGGTCGCGCTCGGTATGTCGACCCCGATCGCACCGCCCCCCGCCCGTAACACGGCATGATGAAGAATCGAGCCGTCCTCGCCGAAGACCACCAGACCCACGGCGCCACGCAGCACGACCAGCGTTTCATCCTTCGCCGTATCGAGATGCCGATGCGGCTGGACATAGGAATCCGGCTCGATGGCGTTCAGCAGCCGGTTGGCAGGCGCCGATTCGTGCGGATGAAAATTGAAATTCTTGCGCAGGCGCGGCGTGGCAGCCGCCTCCACGGAAAGGGCGTCGAGCATTCGCGTATCGATGATTTTTGTCGGATTCACGGGTAGATGACCTGCACGTTCTTCGGTTCCAGCCATTTGCCGAGTTCCGACATCAGATTGTCGTCCGGCCTGATTTTCCAGTCTTCGCCCAGGTCGAATTCCGCCACGGCATTGCCGTTGGTGTAAGCGATCGACACGGGCAGGCTGCCGTTGCGATAAGGTTCGAGCACTTTTTTCAGCTTCTTCGCGTCCGCCGCGCCATTCATCGACAGCTTGAGGTTCCGGCCGAATCGCGCGCGCACGCCGGCGAGGTCATGGATTTTCTCGGCGGCGATGCGCATGACCACGTCCGCTCCCTCTTCGCCGCCCCGGCGGAAGGAACGCACCTTCGCTTCGACGAGCACGATCGCGTCCTCGCGCACCAGGTTGCGATGCCGGTCCAGCACTTCGTCGTAGACCACCACTTCCACGCGCGCAGTACCGTCGGACAGCATCATGACCATCATGCGGCCGCTGGCGGTCTTCTGCATCCTGACAGACTCGACGACACCGGCGATGTGTTGCTGCCGCGCGCCTTCCTCCGGCGCCGGCGGGAGCAGCTTCGACAGGCGGGTGCGGACCACGGACGAGAATTCTTCCTCGTAGAACTTGAATGGATGGCCGCTGTAGTAGAAGCCGAGCGCGAGTTTTTCATTCTGCAGGCGCACGGCATCGTCCCAGCGCGGCGCCTCCAGCAGTTTCGGCCCTTCGACCGTTGTCGAGGCTTCGCCGAACAGGCTGACCTGCGAGGCCGAGCGGCTTGCCTGCTCCGCCGCTTCCATCGCGATGCCGACCGAGGCCAGCAGACTGGCGCGATGATCGTTGATCGAGTCGAACGCGCCGGCACGCACCAGCGATTCGATGACGCGGCGGTTGACGATGCGCCTGTCCACCCGCAGGCAAAAATCGAACAGATCCTTGAACGGCCCCGCGGCGCGCGCTCCGATGATGTGTTCGATCGCCGACTCGCCCGTGCCTTTGATTCCCCCCAGCCCGTAGCGGATGCTTCTTTCGTCGACCGGCACGAAGCGGTATTCGCTCGCGTGAATATCAGGCGGCAGCATTTCCAGTTTGTTCGCGATGGCGTCTTCGTGGAACTGCTGCACCTTGTCGGTATCGTCCATGATTGCCGACATGTTGGCCGCCATGAACGCGGCCGGGTGATGCGCCTTGAAATAAGCCGTCTGGAAGGCGACCAGTGCGTAAGCGGCGGCATGCGATTTATTGAAGCCGTAACCGGCGAACTTCTCCATCAGGTCGAAGATCTCGTCAGCCTTCATCGGAGTCAGGCCGTTCCTGCCCGCACCTTCGCGGAAAATGCTGCGATGCTGCGCCATCTCTTCGGCCTTCTTCTTGCCCATAGCCCGGCGCAGCAGGTCGGCGCCACCGAGGCTGTAGCCGCCGATGATCTGCGCCATCTGCATGACCTGCTCCTGATAAACCATGATGCCGTAGGTTTCGGCAAGGATGGTCTCGACGCGCGGATCGGGATAGCCGAATTTCTTGCCATGCTTGCGCTGGATGAAATCGGGGATCAGCTCCATCGGGCCGGGACGATACAGCGCGACCAGTGCGATGATGTCCTCGAAGCGGTCGGGGCGCGCCTGCTTGAGCAGGTCGCGCATGCCGCGCGATTCGAACTGGAACACGGCGGTGGTATTGGCACTGGCGAAAATCTTGTAAGCGGCGGCATCGTCGAGCGGCAATTTCTCCAACGCAATGTTTGCACGCGGATCGAGGCGCTTGATGAACCGCAGCGTCCAGTCGAGGATGGTCAGCGTGGTCAGGCCCAGAAAGTCGAACTTCACCAGGCCGATCGCCTCGACGTCGTCCTTGTCGAGCTGGGATACCGCGCTTTCCGATCCCGACGCGGCATAGAGCGGACAGAAATCGCTGAGCTTGCCGGGCGCGATCAGCACACCGCCCGCGTGCATGCCGACGTTCCGGCTCAATCCCTCGAGCTGCCCTGCCAATGCCAGCAGCTCGCGGGTTTCTTCCTCGGACTCTTCGCGCTCCTTGAGCCGCGGCTCCATTTCGCGCGCCATCTGCAGCGTGATCAGCTTGCCGGGTTGGAACGGGATCAGTTTCGCCAGTTCGTCGGTGCGGCTGTAGTTCCACTCCATGACGCGGCCGACGTCGCGTACCACCGCCTTCGCGGCCATGGTGCCGAAGGTCACGATCTGCGACACGGAATCGTTACCGTACTTCTGGCGCACGTAGTCGATCACCCGGTCGCGGCCGTCCTGGCAAAAATCCACGTCGAAGTCCGGCATCGAAACGCGTTCCGGATTCAGGAAGCGCTCGAACAGCAGGCCGTAGCGTAGCGGATCGAGATCGGTGATGCCAAGCGAGTAGGCCACCAGCGAGCCCGCACCGGAACCGCGCCCGGGGCCGACCGGCACGCCGTTGTTCTTGGCCCAGTTGATGAAGTCGGCAACGATCAGGAAATAGCCGGGGAAGCCCATCTGCACGATGGTGGCGATCTCGAATTCGAGACGCTCGCGGTAACGCGGCATGTGTTGCGCGCGCGCCGCCGCCTCCGGATAGAGCGCCAGCATGCGTTCTTCCAGGCCCGCGACAGCCCGTTCGTGCAGAAAGGCCTCGAGCGTCATGCCGTCGGGCGTCGGGAACAGCGGCAGCCGCGACTTGCCGAGTTCGAGCGCGAAATTGCAGCGGCGCGCGATCTCGACCGCATTCTCCAGCGCCTGCGGCAAGTCGGCAAACAGCTCCGCCATTTCCACCTGGCTCTTGAGGTATTGCTCTTCGGTGAAATGGCGCGGGCGGCGCTGATCCGACAGCACGTACCCCTCGGCAATGCAAACCCGCGCCTCATGGGCGACAAAATCATCGCGTTTGAGGAACTGCACCGGGTGCGTCGCCACGACCGGCAATTTCAGCGCGGATGCGAGCCGCACGGCACGCTTGACGTAGTGTTCCGCGTTCGGCTGGCCGGAACGCTGCAGCTCGATGTAAAAACGCCGGGGAAACAGTTCCGCCCAGAACTGCGCATGTTTCTTGGCCTGGGCGGCGTTGTCGGCCAGCAGCGCGAGGCCGATGTCGCCGAGATGGGCGCCGGACAAGGCGATCAATCCGTCCGTGCCGCTGTCGCGCAGCCATTCCTTTTGTATTTCGGCGCGGCCGTGGTGCTGGTTGGAGCGATAGGCGCGGGTCAGCCAATCGCAAAGCTTCAGGTAGCCCGCGCGGGAAGCGCACAGGAACAGGGCACGATGGGGTTTGTCGCGATCGGCCTCGTTGGTGATCCAGACATCGCAGCCGATCAACGGCTTCAAGCCCTTACTGCGCGCGGCCTGGTAGAACTTCACCATGCCGAAGAGGTTGGACAGATCGGTCAGTGCAAGCGCCGGGGTGCCGTCCGCCGCTGCAGCCGCGACAGCGTCGTCGATGCGGACGATACCGTCCACGATCGAATATTCACTGTGCAGGCGCAGATGGACGAACGTCGGTTGCATGGCTCACATTTTACGCCCTCAATTCAGGAGCCGAACAGCATTCACCACGGAGGACACGGAGAAATAGCGAAACGAAACGGGAAATCAATCATTTCCGGAAATAGCAACAGTTGGGATGTATGCCAATGAAACTTTCATGTTTGCATTGAACTTTGGGATTCCTCCATGTCCTCCGTGGTCAAGGATTCTTTTCTACGTACGGGGCTTGGTAGAATGACCGTCTCCTCGAAGCAACACCGTGATCCCATGCAATTCATCAACCTCGCCGGCTACAAATTCATTTCCCTGGACGAACTGGACGACCTGAAAGCCTTGCTTGACCGGCGTTGCCGCGAACTGGAACTCAAGGGCACCATCCTGCTGAGTTTCGAAGGCATCAACGTAGTTCTGGCCGGCAGCGAGGAGGCGACGACGCAATTCCAGACCCTGATCCAGGCCGACGTCCGCCTGGCAGAGCTGCGCTTCAAACGCAGCCTCTCCGCCTTCCAGCCCTTCGACCGCATGCTGGTGAAGATCAAGAAGGAAATCATCACGCTGCGCGTGCCGGGCGTCGATCCGGCGAAGGAGCGGGCGCCAACGGTCGCGCCGGCGGAACTCAAGCGCTGGCTCGACGAAGGCCGTGATGTCGTGCTGCTCGATACACGCAACGCCTTCGAAGTGGACGCGGGGACCTTCGACAACGCCATGGATTTGCGGCTGAGTGCCTTCGGCCAATTCGCGCACGCCGCCGACGGCCTCGATCCTTCGCTGAAGGACAAGACCATCGTCACCTTCTGCACCGGCGGCATCCGCTGCGAAAAAGCGGCGCCGGTCCTGATCGGGAAAGGCTTCCGCAATGTATTCCAACTCGACGGCGGCATCCTGCAATATTTCGAGGAATGCGGCGACGCCCATTTCAAGGGACGTTGCTTCGTCTTCGACCAGCGCGTCACGCTCGACGGCAATCTGGAGCCCGAGGTCGCGAACACACGATGAGCAGCACCCGCGAAACCCGGAAGGCGGTGATCGTCCTGGTCTTGTTGGTCGCCATGTGGGGATACAGCTGGATCACGTCCAAGATCGGCCTGAATTACGCAAGCTCGATCGACGTGGTCGCGATGCGCCTCGAACTCGGTCTGCTGACCCTGCTGGCCGGACTATGGTGGACCGGCCGGTCGCTCAAGCCCCAGCACTGGAAGGCTTTGTTGATCATCGGCCTGATCCAGACCGGCGCCTTCCTGCTGCTCAATACCTGGGCGTTGTCCGAAGGCGGGCCGGGCAAGACTTCGATCCTCGTCTTCACCATGCCGTTCTGGGTTCTGGTGTTCGCGTGGCCGATGTTGCACGAACGCATCCATGGCCTGCAGTGGATATCGGTCGCGCTCGCCGTCGCCGGTCTGTTGTTCGTGCTGGAACCGTGGCAGATGCGTACCTCGCTGTTCAGCAAGACGCTGGCTGTCCTTGCCGGAATGTGCTGGGCCATCGGCGTGATTTATGCGAAGCAGCTGCATAACCGCGTGAAGGTCGAGCCGCTGGCGTTCACGTTCTGGCAAATGCTTGTGGGCCTGGTGCCCGTGCTGATCTGCCAGATTCTGATCGGCCGCCCCCCGGTCGTCTGGTCGGATACCTTCATCGTCGTCACGCTGTTCAATGGCATCATGGCCACCGGTTTCGGATGGCTCGCCTGGCTGTACGTGTTGCATCGGCTTCCCGCCGGCACCACCAGTCTTTCCTCGCTCGGCATTCCCGTGATCGCAATTTTTTCCTCCTGGCTCCAGTTCGGCGAACAGGTCGGGCGATCGGAGATGACCGGCATGCTGCTGATCGGGCTTGCGCTCGCGTTGCTGTCTTGTCTCAGCATCCGCCGGCATGAAGAACCCGAGCCGATGACGGGACAGGAATGAAAACAGGGCCGAGGGCCAAGGTTCGAGGGCCGAGTAAAGCCCCGCGAAGCCAAATGCTCTTGAATATCACTCGGCCCTCGAACCTTGTTTCCGGCCCTGACTCACTCATATTGAAAGATCCGCAGGTGCCCATGAAACCGAGTGAGTCCATTTTTCTCCCCATTCGCGGGCTGCGTTACCACGTGCGCACCTGGGGTAATCCGTCCGCGCCGAAAATCTTCCTGCTGCACGGCTGGATGGACGTGTCGGCGTCATTCCAGTTCGTCGCCGACGAATTCAGGCACGACTGGCATGTGATCGCGCCCGACTGGCGCGGCTTCGGCCTGTCGGAATGGGCTCGCGAAGGTTACTGGTTCGCGGACTACATCGCCGACCTCGACGCGCTGCTGGAGCATTTCCAGCCCGAATCGCCAGCGCACATCGTCGGACACAGCATGGGCGGAAACGTCGCGAACCTGTATGCCGGCATTCGTCCCGAGCGCGTCGGCAAGCTGGTGCTTGCCGAAGGTTTCGGCCTACCGCCGACGCAGGCCGACAAGGCGCCGGAGCGCTACGCGAAGTGGCTGGAAGAAGCCCGCGATCCGCCTGCGTTGCGTCCCTATGCGACATTCGGCGAAGTGGCGCAACGGCTGAAGAAGAACAATCCCCGCATCAGCGACGAGCGCGCGCAATTCCTGGCGCCGCACTGGGCCGAGCAGAAGGCCGATGGCAGCGTTCACCTGCGCGCCGATCCGCTGCACAAGATGGTCAATCCCGTGCTCTATCGCAGCGAGGAAGCGATGGCCTGCTGGCGGCGCATCGTCGCGCAAGTTCTTTGGCTGTGGGGCGACGGCGAATGGATGATGAAATGGATGAAGGGCGACAAGTCGCTGCTGGACGGCTATCGCGCCTGCTATCGCTCACTACACGAGGAAACCATCGCGAACGCCGGCCACATGATGCATCACGACCGGCCGCAGGAATTCGCCAGGGCGATCGAATCGTTTCTCTATTGATAGTGCCAAATGCAGTTCTCACCGCAGAGGACGCTGAGAGTTGGTTGAGTCTTGTCGGAAAAAATACGAACCGCGCCACAGCGTGAACAGGCCCACGGCAACGAAAGCCGCCGAGTAACTTCCGCTTGCATGAACGATCAGCCAGAAGATCGTCGGCAGGAAAACCACCCCCGCATACGTCATCGCTAGGGAAGCGCCGGTCGCCGCTCCCGCTGTCCCTTGCGGCGCGTTGCGCACGACTTCCGCGAGATAGACGCCATTCCAGCCGATGGCGCTAGCGCCGTAGACGAAACTGACGATCAGCAGCAAGGCATAAGGCCACGCCGGCGTCACCGCAGCCGTTACGAACGCGGACACCGCCATGATCGCGCCAAGCCCTCCCAGCACAGTGCGCGGCGCCATCCAGTTATCCGCGAAGATTCCCCAGACAATGCGCCCCACCGCCCCGGCGACCATCGCCATCGATAGCGCGGCCCCCGCGCTGCTGACCGTCAGGCCGACGCGTTCGGTCAGGAAAACGACCAGGAACGAGCCCATGCACATTTGCATGCCCGAATAGGAAAAAGAGGCCAGCGCGAGTTCGCGCAGGCGGGGATGCGACATGACCAGTTTGAACGGCCCGAGCAAATGCACCGGCGCCGCCGGACGCGGGGAATGCGGCGCGTGATCCACACCAGTTCGGTATGGCTGTACCGCAACGGCGAGCAGAAAACACGCGGCTCCCGCAACCAGCGCAGCCTCCTTCCAGCCCAGGCCGACGATCAGGACCGGAATGGCTGCCCCCGCGAGCGCGCCGCCGATCGGCACGCCGGTCTGCTTCAGGGAAAAAATGAAGGCTCGCATGCCGTCCGGCGTGCGCTCGGCGAGGATGGCGGAACTCGAAGGCGTGACGACGCCGTACCCGGTCCCGATGACCAATGCGCCCAGCACAACCAGCCAGGGGTTTGCCGTCGCGATCAAGGCAATGCCCGCAGCGGCGAACACCAGCGACAATTGGCTCGCGCGCATGGCGCCGAAATGATTGATGAGGTTGCCCGCGGAGATGGCCGTGAACGTGGCGGCGAAATAGATCAGCGCAGTGACGATACCCACGGCGCTTGCCGGCAATCCGATTTCGGTCTGCGCCACCGGCGCCAGCACCGGCGGCGTATAGACCACCAGCGAGACCAGCGCCTGGATCGCCATCGTGACGATCAACGGCCACACTACACCCTTCATACTTATTTACCTCTCACCGCAGAGTACGCGGAGGACGCAGAGGAAGAACTGGAGGAATTCAATAGTCGGCAAGCTTTGATGCCCGCGACAATTTCCCCGTGGGGGTAAGGAAAACAATCCACTGGACACAAGAATGAAAATTTATCATTTCCTTATTCGCTTTTCCTCTGCGTCCTCCGCGTCCTCTGCGGTGAGAGCTTGCTTTTGCCTTCAAGCAACGGACTGAGCGAGTGCCTGGTCGAGATCCCACAGGATGTCGTCGATGTCCTCGATACCGATCGAGAGCCGGATCATGTCCGGTCCGACGCCGGCCTTGATCTGGTCTTCCTCGGAGAGCTGCCGGTGCGTCGTCGATGCGGGATGGATCACCAGCGTCTTGGCGTCGCCGACGTTCGCAAGGTGCGAGAAGAACTGCAGATCCTCGATGAATTTCACGCCGGCTTGCATGCCCCCCTTGATACCGAAGGTCATGATCGAACCGCTGCCCTTCGGCAGGTATTTTTGCGCCAGCGCGTGATACTTGCTGCCCGGCAGGCCGGGATAGTTCACCCAGGAAACGCGCGGATGATCCAGCAGGAATTTCGCCACCGCCATCGCATTCTCGACGTGGCGCTCGATGCGCACATGCAGCGTCTCCAATCCCTGCAACAGGATCCATGCACTGAATGGCGACAGCACCGGACCCAGCGTGCGCATGGTTTCCATGCGGCATTTCATGGTGTAACCGAAATCGCCGAAGGTCTCGTGGAACATCACGCCGTGGTAGCCGCGCGAAGGCTCGGTCATCATCGGAAACTTGCCGTTGTCCCATGGAAATTTGCCCGACTCGACCACGACGCCGCCCATGGTCGTGCCATGGCCGCCGATGAACTTGGTGGCGGAATGGATGACGATGTCGGCACCGAACTTGATCGGCTGGCACAGATAAGGCGACGCGAATGTATTGTCGATGACCAGCGGCACGCCGGCCTCTTTGGCAATTTTTGCAACAGCCTCGATGTCGAGCACGTTGATCTGCGGGTTGCCCATGGTCTCGGCATAGATCACGCGCGTCTTTGGCGTAATCGACTTGCGGAAGTTTTCCGGGTCGTCCGCGTTCACGAAAATCGTATGGATGCCGAACTGGCGGAAGGTTACGTCGAATTGCGCATAGGTACCCCCGTAGAGCGTACTCGAGGACACGATCTCGTCGCCTTCGCGCAGGATGGTCAGCAGCGCGCACATCTGTGCAGCCTGGCCCGATGAGGCGGCGAGCGCCGCACGCCCATTCTCGAGCGCAGCCATGCGTTCCTCGAACACCGCAACGGTCGGATTCGAAATGCGCGAATAGACGTTGCCGAAAGTCTGCAGGTTGAACAGGCTCGCCGCATGCTCGGCGGAGTCGAACACGAAAGACGTGGTCTGGTAGATCGGCACCGCCCGCGCGCCGGTGGCTGCGTCGGGAATCTGTCCCGCATGAAGGCACAACGTGCCGAATCCGAATTCTCTGTCTGCCATGGTTTTAGTGAATAGTGAACAGTAATCGGTGATCGGTAAACATGGCGATCAATGCACGGGTATTCATAGGATCTTACCGTTCACTGTTCACCGTTTACCATTCACCGCATCAGTAAGGTAACCACCTCGGTCGCTTGGCGGAAATCACTTTCGTGTTCACGCCGACCCAGTTCAATCCACCGAACAACCGGCCGTGCTCGATTTTCACGCAGCGGTCCTGCACGACTTCAATTCCTGCCCTGCGCGCCTTGTCTCCCGCTTTTTCGTTCAGGACGCCGAGCTGCATCCACAATACCTTTGCGCCGATGGCGATGGCGTCGTCCGCGATCGGTTCGATGTCCGCACTCTTGCGGAAACAATCGACCATATCGACTTTCCCGGGAATGTCCTTCAGCGAGGCATAACATTTTTCGCCGAGGATCTCGGGGTAGGACGGATTGACGGGGATGATTCGGTAGCCGTGCTCCTGCATGTACTTGGCGGCAAAAAAACTGGGCCGGTACCAGTTGGCGGACAAGCCGACCACGGCGATGGTCTTACACTCGCGCAGAATGCGGCGCAGGGTGTTGATATCGGTGGAGTCGCTCATTGGCAGTGTTCCGGGGCAATTAATGGAGGCGGGGCCGCAACGGCCCCGCTTGTCAGTGGGTGCGAATTTTAGCACCGGCCTGTCCGCGCGCGCGCTCGGCTATCGAGCCAGCAGGTTGTCCAACCCGTTTCATGGTTGCAGTCCGTTTGTGTGTTCGTCCATTCATCGGATCTCGCCTTTGCCCGCCGCGGATTGAACCGACCTCAGGCGTAGTGCACGTTCCGTCCTGGAAAGCTTGCCGAGCTCCTTCACGGCGGCATAAAACCGCTTGAAGTCGCCTCCATTCTCCGCCAGCAATCGGCGAAATCCGGGGACCAGTTCCGAATAAGTCGCGACCGGAACGAGATGCGCATTGTTCAATTCGGTGGCGAAGAAGCGATCGTAACCCGGATACCCCGCCCAAGTGGACTTCAGCGTCTGGTACTCCGCTTTCATGGCGATAAAGGCCTCGGCTTTCTGTTGGCGCTTTTCCACGTCGGACGCTGAGCTTGCGTACAGCGCCCGGAGGCGATCGCGATATCTCAGCACGAGACCGATGAAGGCGCCTTTGCGTTGCTCGGCCAGATCGAATGCGCTGCGCTTGGCAGCATCGCCATCGCGCGCCAGCCAGCGGTCGACGCCT
>JANXPQ010000149.1 GCA_025357235.1 Betaproteobacteria bacterium | reverse complement strand
ACAGCGATCAGTGAACAGAGGGGCCGCTTTTGCGGCCCCTCTGTTTTTAGGCATGCGGGCGTACGATTCCATCGATCATCGTTTACTTGCTCCGAATGCGGGAAACGATCGATCCCCGGCCCGAACCAGTGCGAAAAAAAGGACCCGATCCGGGTCCTTTTTTCATCTGCTGCGGGAAAGGGTCTTACCGCATGTATTACGGACCAACCGTATTCGTATCGAGATTGACCGCGGTTCCTGCCAGCAGTTTGCCGTTTATCGTAGCGCCGGTCTTCATGGTGACCGACGTTTGAGAAATCACGGTACCCTTGAATTTCGAAGTCGTACCAAAGTCCGCGGCGGCGAAGGTCGCCCAGTAGACATTCTGGGCCAATGCACCACCGGCCAGGATGACCTGCACACCTGAGCTGACGCTGAGGCCTTGCGCTATCTGGAAGATCCAGACATCGTTCGGGCCGCCTGTGAGCGTGACATTCGAAGGAATCAAGACGCCAGTGCCCCACTTGTAGGTGGCAGGGCCGAGATTGAGTCCGCCAATATTTCCGGCCCCCAGTTCAGTGTAGTCGGGTGCTCGTGCGTTGGCATCGGCGTACGCGGTTCCCATGTCGGCTACCGCATTGTCCACCAAGGTCTTGTCAGGCGCGGTGCCGTGATAACAGGTTTGAGTACCACTACCTACATATGCCGCATCCACACCGTATATTAGTCCGGTTATTTCTGAACAAAATACACCATCCATCGCAGAACCAGTGATCGGACTGGCGCCAATGTTCCCGGTGATGGCAGTAAGATGGCTTCCGGTATTCGTGATTCCTGTTTTTGACAGAATCACGAAATTATTGGTACCCACTGACAAAAGATTGACTGGTGCCGGGCCTCTTCCAAGGCCGCCGACGCCTGTGCCTGCGCCAGCAGCGGTAGGTGTGCCCGAGAACCCGCTCTTCCCTCCACCACCATCGCCGCATCCGGCCGAGAAAGCGGCCAGCAGCAATGCCACAAACCACATCAGTGGCTTGAAAGAACTTCCGTATCTGTTCATGTGCTTCTCCTGAATGTGGAAAAAACTTCGGTGTGCGCGGATTCAATGCGACCGCGGATTCCTGCATACGGCACCAAACAAAAATTGTTGGCGCTACATGTCATGGCTGCAATTATCCCCGTGCCGTCACCAGACGCTCCGTGCGTTGCCGCACGTAACCCGGAAAAGAAAAAGGCCGTCTCTCGACAGCCTTCCTGTGGTGCTCTGGCGCTCTCACAATCTATGCATCACGGCTTACTGAGGTACCGTGACAGTTGCAAACGCATCTACGCCTGCCCCGGCGGAGGATGAAAACAGTCTGCCTTCCACCAGCGTCGGGTCCAGGGCCGTGCCGCGACGATAAGCAATTCCCAGTTTGGTTTTTCCAGGTCAAAATCGGACCGACCGATACCACGGCTATTCGCCGACGACATACTTATCCGCCTTCCGATGACGATGTTCCGTGCGCTGGCGTACGAAAGGCGCAGAAAAGAAAAAGGACCCTGGCGGGTCCTTGTTCATTTCCTGCAGGGAAGATTTTCCCGCGTTGTGCCGCAGGTGCCGGTGGAGATGTTGGTGCCAGTCATCGTCACTGCTGTTTGCGCAAATGCCTAGCCGACCAAGCTTGAATTCACGCCAGTAAAAGTGATGGCCGAACCCGCGATCATCCTCGGCACGGCGGTGGGCGCACGCATGGTGCTGCGCCGCCACGCGGCAAGGTGCAGCTGGCGCGCATTTTTGCTGCGCTTGCCGGGCTGGGGCCGCTGATTCGCGGCGTCAACACCTCGCGCTTCGCCAGCACGCTCGCGATACTGGTCGGGGGCAGCGTGCCGCTGCTCTCCGCGTGAATCAGGGGTCCGGCGACGCCCTGCCGGGATTCCGGGTGATGGCGCCCGGAACACGAATCGAACGCGCGACCTGCCCCTTGCGGAGGGGGCCATTGAGGCCGTACCGATCGCCGACGACGGCACACTTAGGGGTATCGACTACCCGCCGGGTTCCAGAACAAGGCTTCGGAATGGCCGCTCAACGCACAGCCCGATCGGGTTACGGAGTCCGCAGGCCCGCCAGGCGGCCTCACTGGTACCGGAGCGCTTCGATCGGCTTGAGCCGTGCCGCCTTGTTCGCAGGATAGAAGCCGAAGAAAATGCCGACCGCTGCGGCGACGGCGAAGCCGAGCATCATGGCGCCCCCGGTAATGACAACGGTGACACCGGCGGCCAGGTTGGCGACGACGGCGGCCCCCACACCGAGCATCACCCCGACGATGCAGCCGATCAGCGAGATGATGATCGCTTCGAGCAGGAACTGCGTGAGGATGTCGCGCTTGCGCGCGCCGATCGCGACCCGGATGCCGATCTCCCGCGTGCGCTCGGTCACCGAGACGAGCATGATGTTCATGATGCCGATACCACCGACAAGCAGCGACACCGAGGCGATCGCACCGAGCATGATCGACATTACTCGCGTGGTCTGCGCCTGTGCGTTGGCGAGCGCAGTCAGGTTGCGAACGTCAAAGTCATTGTCTGTCCGGTCGGGCAAATGGTGCCGCTGCCGCAGCAGTTGCGTTATGTCGCGAGCCGCCGCCGTCATCGCCTGCGGCGAAATCGCCTGCGCCATGATGAAGCGCACGCTGCCCGGGAACTGGCTGCCGAACACCTTGCGTTGCGCCGTTGTCACCGGAATGAGAACAGTGTCGTCCTGATCCTGTCCGTTGAGGCTCTGGCCCTTGGCCGCGAGCACGCCGATCACCAGGAACGGGCTCTGCTTCACCCGGATCGTCTTGCCCACCGGATCGTCGGCGCCGAACAGGTTCTTGACCACCGTGCGCCCGACCAGGGCCACTCGCGTCCCCGAGCGCACGTCCGAGTCGGTGAAGGGATAGCCTGATGACACGTTCCAATCGCGTACATCCAGGTAGGCCGGGGTCGTCCCGGTGACCACGGTGCTCCAGTTATTCGCGCCGTAGACGAGCTGCGCGCCGCCGGGCGCGACGGGCGCCACTGCGGCGATCGACGGCAGCTCCGCGATCGCCTCGGCGTCGAGGACCGTCAACGTCGGAGTCGCGCCCGCGCCGAGGCGCAGGCCCCCGGACGTGGTCGAACCGGAGAGGATGATGAACAGGTTGCTGCCCATGGACGCAATCGATTGATTGACCATGTATTCGGCACCCTGGCCGATCGCCAGCATCATGATGACGGCGGCTACGCCGATCATCATTCCCAGCATGGTGAGGAAGGCACGCAACCGGTTCGCCCCCATCGCGTGCCACGCTTCCCGTAGCATCGGCGCGATCATGTGGCCATCTCCTTGATAGCGTCGCCTGACACATTGCCGTCGTGCGTGAGGCGCCCGTCGACAAATCTGACCAGCCGCTTGGCATAGGTGGCGATGTCCGGCTCGTGCGTGACCAGCACGATGGTGATGCCATCTGCATTGAGCTGGACCAACAGCTTCATGATTTCATAGCTCGTCTTGGTGTCCAGGTTGCCGGTCGGCTCGTCGGCGAGGATCAGCCGCGGATTGTTGATCATGGCGCGCGCGATGGCCACGCGCTGCTGCTGACCGCCGGAGACCTGACTCGGCGCGTAGCGCCCGTACCCGGAAAGACCCATCTTGTCGAGCAGCTCTTCAGCTCTCCTGGCGCGTTCTTCGTGCGCTACGCCGGCGTACAGGAGCGGCAGCGCGACGTTGTCGACAAGAGTCGCGCGCGGCAGCAGGTTATAGCCCTGGAATACGAAACCGATGACCGCGTTTCGCAGTTGCGCGAGCGCATCGCCATCGAGCGTGCCGACGTCGCGGCCGTCAAGGACGTACCTGCCGCTCGTGGGCAGATCGCAGCTATTCGTGGCGGACCAGTGCTAAAAAATGGGGGGATCCGGAGCACTTCCCATGGACCATGGGCTGGCAGCCAAACTATCAGACAGAGGCACAGCTCTACGCCAAATATCTGCTGCAGAACAAGCCTGGCGCCAAGATTGCCGTGTTGTACGCGAATGATGACTTTGGCAAAGATTACCTGAAGGGGTTGCACGACGGGCTGGGCTCACAGGCCAGCAGTTTGATAATCAAAGAGGTGACCTACGAATTTGCGGATCCGACGGTAGACTCCCAAATTATTGCCCTTAAATCGTCCGGTGCGGATACGCTCTTTATTTTTGCTGGCCCGAAAGCAGCGGCGCAAGCAATACGCAAAGTGAGTGACGTGGGTTGGAAACCTCTGACATTCCTTACCAACGTGTCGTCTTCAGTGGCCGCCGTGCTGGAGCCTGCCGGCTTGGAAAAATCTGTCGGACTCGTAACCGCGCTATATCTAAAAGATCCAACCGATCCCCAGTGGAAAAAGATGCGGGGATGAAAATGTGGCGGGAATACATGAAGAAGTACTATCCCGACGGCAATATGGCCAACATTTTAAATGTATATGGCTACGCCGCGGCGCAGACTTTGGCCCAAGTCCTGAAGCAGTGTGGGGACGACCTTACGCGGGAAAACATCATGCGGCAGGCTGCGAATCTTAAGAATTTTGAGGTGGGGGTGCTGTTGCCGGCAATCAGGATTAATACCAGTTCCACCGACTTCTACCCTATCGAGCAAGTGCAACTCGCCCGCTTCGATGGCAAGACTTGGGTGCGGTTCGGGGGCGTGATTGGCAAATAGCTCGCAGTGCACTACCGCACACCACGCCGAAGCGTAGCGTTCTGCATTGACCGACCAGCGCCCGTTCACTGCTTCTCCCCTGCGTTCATACTTGCAAGCGCAACCGCGTGACGAAGCTCGTGATTGGCGACGTGGCATCGCAGGTTGCGTGCGGGCTTGAACTCCCCTAGCGGATGAATAGCCGGGGTCGCTAAGAGCGTTAGGGTAGCGCCTTTCCGGCAATCCGTTTGTCATCCGAATTCGCCGGTGCTACATTGATTGGTATGAGAAGATGGCTCCGTCTTTCACAATAAAACTCCGCCCCCAGGTGCCCCTTCCTCATCCCGGCGCGTGATTATGAGGGCAGTTTCGACAAGCATTACCTAGTGCTCCGCAAAGGTAAGACTCAGCATCCACAGTCATAGGGAGGGAATATGAAAGCATTCGCTATCCGATTTGTATTCGGGGCTGTGTTCCTTCTGCAAGTGGTCACGGCCTCGCCTGCGGAAACGATCAAAGTCGCATTTCTTGGCACCTTGAGTGGTCCGTTCGCGCTCCAAGGTGAAGAAACGCTCAAAAATGTTCAGGCTGCCACCGACATCGTCAATGCTCGCGGTGGAATCCTGGAAGGTCGCAAACTGGAAATCATTGCTTTCGACAACAAAGGCAACCCGCAAGAGGCATTGATCGTACTGAAACAGGCGATCGATCAGAACGTGCGCTACATTATTTCCGGTGTCTCAAACATCGCCCACGCCCTGACAGATGCCATCGGCAAGCACAACGCTCGAAATCCCGAACAGTCGGTTGTTTTCCTTGATTACGGAGCCCTGGACCCGGCGTTGACGGAATCCAAGTGTAGCTTCTGGCATTTCCGGTTCGAGGCTCACGCGGACATGCAAGTGAATGTCCTGACTGACTACATGGCAAAACTGCCCTCAATCCACAGGGTTTATCTGATTAACCAGGACTATGCCTACGGCCAGGCGGTCACCCGCGTGTCCAGGGAAATGCTTGCAGCGAAACGTCCTGACATTCGGATCGTGGGAGAGGATTTGATTCCGCTCGGCAAGGTCAAGGATTTTGCTCCATACGTGGCAAAAATCCGTGCGTCGGATGCGGACAGCGTACTGACTGGGAACTGGGGCAATGATCTGGCTCTTCTCATCAAGGCGAGCAACGAGGCGGGCCTGAAGGCAACGTATTACACCTTGCTTGCAGCCTTGTTCGGCGCGCCTGGGGCAATCGGTGCCGCCGGGGCAGATCGAGTCAAAACTGTCTATGCCTGGGATATCAATGCTGCCGACCCTACAAGACAAAAGATGTTGCGCGAGTACAAGGCCAAATACAACGCGGTCAGCAATTTGACCTTTTTACCTGCATATCGGGTGATCGAAATGTTGACGAGCGCGATCAACACCGCCCGCACGACCGACCCGGCGAAAGTCGCTTACGCTCTCGAAGAAATAAAGTATGCGGGCCCGAGTGGGGATTCGTGGATGCGAGCCGAAGACCATCAGATTATCGCGCCCGTCTATGTTATGGGTTTCGCCAAAGTAGGCCAACCCGGCGTCAACCAGGACGAGGAAGGTACTGGCTACGGCTGGAAGACCGAGGCGCTGGTTGAAGCCAGAGACAACCTTCCAGCAATCAAGTGCCAGATGGAGCGGCCGCCGAAGTAAGGGCGGCTTTACTGATGGAAAAGTTAAAGGGGAGGAGGCATGAAAGCAATTGCAATCCGGTTTCTGGTCGCGGCAAGTCTCGTTTTTCCGCTCTCGGACGCGCTCGCCGAAGACACCGTCAAGCTCGCCTACATTGCCTACATGAGCGGACCATTTGCCCTATTAGGCGAGGAGGCGCTGAAGGCATTTCAAGCTGCGGCAGATATCGTCAATGCGCGTGGCGGCGTGGCGGGGGGTAAAAAAATAGAGATCGTACCCTTCGACAACAAAGGGACACCGCAAGAAACGCTGATCGTACTCAATCGCGTGATCGACCAGGACATTCGATTTGTGATGTCAACCGTGTCCAGTAACGCTCATGCCATCAACGACGCTGTTATCAAACACAACGCGCGTGTTCCAGACAGGCCGGTTTTGTTCTTCGACTATGCACAAGACCCTGCGCTGACGGAAGCAAAATGCAATTTCTGGCATTTCCGTTTTGAGGCGCACACGGACACACAAGTCAATGTACTGACCGATTACATGGCAAGACAGACTTCAGTGCAGAAGGTTTACTTGATCAATCAGGATTACGCTTTTGGACAAGCAGTGAGCCGTGCGGCGAGAGAAATGTTGACTGCCAAACGTCCTGCCATTCAGATCGTAGGAGATGATTTGGTGCCGCTGGGCAAATTAAAGGACTTTGCACCCTATGTGGCTAAGATTCGAGCCTCTGGTGCAGACAGTGTGCTCACCAGCAATTGGGGA
>JANXPQ010000146.1 GCA_025357235.1 Betaproteobacteria bacterium | reverse complement strand
CCGCAGCTGACGCTGCACTGGACACGGGGCGGATCGAACAACTGACCGTCCTTAAGGGCACGCTGAATCAGCAGGAAGGCGTGTTCAAGGTCAATTTCCCGCGCAAGGATTTCCAGGCAATCGTCGGGGGCAATCGGCTCGTTCCCGATCAGGGCCTGACCGCCTGGGCGGCCTTCGCCGGTAGCGAGCAACAAGCAGTCGTGGACGGTGATTTCGCCATGCTCGAAGGGGAAGTGCAAGGGGTCCTAAAAGCTCTGCGCAGGGCCAACATCAACATTGTGGCGATACACAATCACATGATCGGCGAACCTCCGCGGTACGTGTTTCTCCATTACTGGGGCGTCGGTCCCGTGGAAGATCTGGCGAAAGGCCTCAAGGCGGCGCTTACGACGCAATCCACTCAATAATCAGGTAGGCGCAAGATGAAACAAAATATTCTGATACTGGTTATGTCGCTCTTCGCGGTGAATGCCATGGCAGAAATCGTCGGATTTGATCAGGACCAAATTGGCGCGCCACCGGCCGGCTGGATTTGCGGCGTCACGGGTCGTGGTTCACCGAAATGGACGATAGAAGCCGATTCGACCGCGCCGAGCAAGCCCAATGTCTTGAAGCAATCGGGCAGCGGCACTTTTCCGTGGTGCGCCAAAAAAGGCGTCGCGATTAGCGACGGCTTCGTCGAAGTGAAGTTCAAACCCATGCAAGGCAGTGAAGATCGAGCCGGCGGAGCGATGTGGCGCTGGAAGGATGGCGACAACTACTATGTCGCACGCGCCAACGCGCTGGAGAACAATGTCTCTCTTTATCACACCACACGGGGCGGTCGGCAAACGATCAAGTATGTGGATGCGCCCGTGCAGGTCGATCAATGGCATACGCTCCACGTGGAATTCACGGGCAAACGCATCAAGGTCTCTCTTGATGGCAAGCAGTACATCGATATAGAAGATGCGCACATCGTGGGTGCCGGGTCGGTAGGCGTATGGACGAAGGCGGACAGCATTACGGCCTTCGATGACTTCTCTTGGGGCGGGAATTAGCATGCCATGAAGTGGGTTACGCGCGAACGGCCCAAGATCGATCGTATCGCCTGCCCTTGGCTTATTGAACGGTTTATCGACAAGGCATCGGAATTTTTATTCGTTCCGGCCAAAGACGTGTTGCAAGTGGCAATAGAGACTGGCGCCATTCCTTATGACATCCCCGGCGTGGAGTTATCGCACGTGGGCGAACGTTGCAGCTTCGACGCCTTCCTGGGCAAATATCGCGTGACGGATGCCGCGCTGGCAACGCTTGCCGTGATCGTGCGCGGCGCGGATACCTCACGGCTGGATCTGGCGCCCGAGGCGCCGGGGCTGTTCGCCATCTCATTGGGGTTGTCGCAAAACTTCAGGGACGACCACGAAATGCTGAAGCACGGGATGGTGATATACGACGCACTGTACGCTTGGTGCAAATTCTGTCAGAACGAGCCCCATGGCTGGCTGCCAAAAATTCCAGCGGCCTGATTTCTGTGTGCGTGCCAGGGTTGGACGCATTCGTTCCGGCTTCAATTGAGATAGTGAAGATGAGCAAAGGAAAATTGGCCGTTGTTGTGTTCGCCTCTGCGATCGTGGTGGTGCTGTGTCCCAGTCCCGTGCGGTCGTCATTTGCACAAGGCGGCCCGCCGATGCTTACCGACGATCCTGGTACGCCCGGCAGCGGGGTGTGGGAGATCAACTTCGCGTACCTGCAGGAGAATAATCGGCAGGAGCGGCTGCGCAGCTTTCCGCACGTTGACTTCAACTACGGTCTGGGCGACCACATCCAGCTAAAGTATGAAACCGGGTGGCTCCTTACCGACGCACCAGAGGGCGGCGGCGTGAAGAGCGGACTGGACGATTCGCTGCTTGGGTTGAAATGGCGCTTTCTGGACCAGGAGCGCGGCGGCCTCAATATGTCTGTGTATCCACAACTGCAGGTGGAAAATTCCACCGGCTCCGTGGCGCGAGGCATTGCGGAACCGGGACCTAACCTGTTTTTGCCGCTGGAAGTCGGTCACGATTTTGGAAGGACGAAGCTGATCGGTGAGCTTGGTTACCAGTACTTTCGTGCCCGGGGAAACGAGTGGGTAATCGGACTATTGGGTGCGCTGCAGGTGTCGGAGGTGCTCGAGCTGATGGCAGAAATGCGCAGCTTCAGCGAGAGCCTTCTGAGCCACGGCGACGTTCTGGTGAACCTGGGTCTGCGCAGGGCCTTGAGCCCCGGAGTCAAGTTGCTCGCATCCGTGGGCACCGGACTCACCAACGGCCCGGAGACCCCAACTTTTGTCGCGTATCTTGGAGTTCAAGTGGTTGTGGGGGAGAAATAAGAAAACGCCCGGTATTATGGGCAAAACCCGGCTGTGAGCGGTGAGGAGACCAACATGACTCGCAACAAAGCGCTGAAGATCACCTTGTTGAGTATTGCAGTTGTAGGCGTGCTACTTGGCGGCCTGTACGCCCTCGTCGTATGGGAAGGTTCGAGCGCGCGGGAAGATGCGCCCGCGCTGGAGGCGAACATCGCGCAATGGCTTCTACATTACACCGTGCCCGCGAACTTCAGAGCGATGAAAAATCCGTTGAGCACCGCCGCGGGCAGCCCGGATGTTTCAGCCGGGCACGAAGTATTTCGCAGCAAGTGCGAACTGTGTCACGCCTATGACGGTGGCGGTAAGACCGACATCGGTAGCGGCCAGTACCCACGGCCTCCGGACCTGCGCGGCGCCGACGTCCAGAGCATGAGCGACGGCGAGCTGTTCTATCACATCAAGAACGGCATCCGCCATACCGGCATGCCGGCGTGGGAGCTTCCCGACCAAAAGATCTGGCAAGTCACTGCGTATCTGCGCCACCTGCCCAAGGTCGCTGCGCTTTCTGCGCCAACGGCGAGCGCACAACAGGTAGCATCGGTAGCGTCATCACACTATGTCGGCTCGGCCGCGTGCAAGGACTGCCACACCGAGATCTATGATCGCTGG
>JANXPQ010000134.1 GCA_025357235.1 Betaproteobacteria bacterium | reverse complement strand
ATCAACTCACCGTCGTTTATAACGGCGTCGACCTGGAAGTGTTCAACCCGCGCCGGCGCGAGCCATGGCGCAGCACCCAGCGCCAGGCACTGGGTATTGCGGAAGATATGTTCACGCTGCTTCATGTCGGATCCGGGTTTGAGCGCAAAGGCGTAGGGACAATCCTGCGCGCGATGGCGCGCGCCTCGGTTGCCTGTCACCTGATCGTAGTCGGCACTGACAAGCGGGAGGGACGTTACAAGTCTCTGGCCGGCGAACTCGGCATCGCGCCGCGGGTGCATTTCGCCGGGGTGCAGCGAGATCCCAAGCCCTACTATGCGGCCGCGGATGCTTTCGTGATGGCCAGCCTCTACGAGCCCTTCGCCAACGCCAGCATGGAAGCGCTGGCCACCGGACTGCCGGTGGTGACCAGCACGAAATCGGGAGCGGCGGAAATCCTCGAGCAGGGGAAAACAGGCTATGTCTGCGATGCCCTCGATATCGGCGGATTCAGCTCGGCCATCGACGCGCTGGCAAACCGTGAACGGCGATTGGTCATGGGTGCCGCGGCACGGGACCTTGCGGAGAACTTTACCGTCGATGCCATGACGGCGCAATTGCTGAACTTGTATCAACGCCTGCTGTCGGACTCGCCTACTTAGCGCGCCAGACACGGGATACTGCAAATTATGTGTGGAATCGCGGGATTTTTCTCGTCCGAGCCCGTAGCGCCGCAGATCCCCGAGCGCATGCTGGACGTGCTGCGCCGGCGCGGACCGGACGCGCAGCACAGTGTCTCGTGGAACGACCGGTTCGAGCGTACGCAGGGCGCGGCCTGCAATGCGCTTCTGCATGCGCGACTGTCGATCATCGATCCGCGTCCGGAAGCGGACCAGCCGATGGCGAACGAAGCCGGAGACATCTGGATCTGCTACAACGGCGAGGTCTATGACTGGGCGGGTGTGGCAGCGGAACTGAAAGCGCTGGGCTACGTGTTTCGCAATCGCTCCGATACGGAGTTCATCTTGCATGCCTACGAGGCGTGGGGGATAGATTGCATCGCGCGTTTGCGGGGTATGTTCGCGTTCACGATTCTCGACCTGAAGCGGCGAACTGCCTGGCTGGTGCGCGATCGCATGGGGCTCAAGCCGCTGGTCTACGCCTCTTTCGATGGGCGCCTCGCGTTCGGTTCGACCGTGCGTTCGGTCCTGCCGTTCCTGCCCGAATCGAAACGTGAATTCTCGGCCGAAGGCATCGACGCCTATCTGGCGCATCGCTATATCCCCGCCCCGCGAACAGTGTTCTCTTCGATTGACCGGCTCGAGAACGGTCACTACCTTCGCTTCGATCTGGATAGCCGTCGTCTCGAGAAAGTGCGTTACTGGCATCCGCGACCGCAAGCGGGCAACTGGCTGGAAACGCTGGACCAGGCGGTGGAAATGCGCACCGTCGCCGATCGTCCGCTCGGCGTGTTCCTGAGTGGGGGTATCGATTCCAGCGTGATCGCGAGCCGGCTCGCCAGGCTCGGTCATCGCGAACTGCACTCCTTCACCGCCGCGTTTCCGGGCTCGCCGATGGATGAAAGCGCCCAAGCCAGGGAGGTGGCCGAGAGGCTGGGGTTGCGCAATCTCGCCATTCCCATCAGTGCGGATATCGGGCGCGATTTCAGTCGCATCGTCGCGGATCTCGACGAGCCTTTCGCCGATCCGAGCAGCGTTCCGAGCTGGTATCTGTCGCGGGAAACGACCAATCACGTCAAAGTCGTGCTGGGCGGAGAAGGCGGCGACGAGTTGCTGGCGGGATACAAGCGCATGCGGCAGCACCTGCGCAGTCGCTGGCGACGCGGCTTGAGTCTGCCGTTCCTGCCCATGCCGTCTTCGCAGGCCCGCAGCGGGAGCGCGAAATGGGTGGCCGAAATGCGCATGTCCTGGAAGGAGGCCTACAGCCTGCGCTTTTCGGGTTTCGGTCCCCAGCAGCGGCGATTTTTGTCGGGGGGCAAGCCGTTGCAGCAGATGCTTTACTGGCGTGCATCGGATGCAGGTGGGGAAAGCGCGCTGGACGAAATGCTGCAAATCGACTGGGCCAACTATCTGCCCGAGTACATTCTGCGCAAGGGGGATCTTTGCACGATGGCGCACGGCCTCGAATTGCGCGCACCGTTGCTCGACCATGTATTTTTCCAGACCTTGCTGGGCATGCCGCAAGAGACGCGCTTCACGAATCCCCCCAAGCGCATGCTGGCGCCCGCGCTCGACGCGATCAGCGATATGGACCTCTTCGCCAGGAAGAAACGCGGATTCAATCCGCCGCTGCGGCCCTGGCTGCGCGGCGCCCTGTCGGCCCGGTTCGACGGGCTGGGAGAGCGGCTGGAATCGATGACGGACGGCCTGCTTCTCGGGCCGGCGGTCACGGAAATGGCCGAAGCCTATAAATCCGGCGAGGAATCGCTGGCCGAGGGGATGTTGCAGCTCCTGATCCTGGATGAGTCGCTGCTGCAGCTCGACGGTCTGAGAACCGATGCCGGCCATTGATCATCAACGAGCGGACCGGGAAAAATGAATAGCCGCTTGCCGACCAGGCTGCTGTGTGCCGGCCTGGCGCTCTGGTATGCGCGCTTCGGCCTGGCGCGCCGCCTGCGGCCCGCGGTGCCGCGACGCATCCTGATTGCGCACAATCTTCTTCTGGGCGACACCATCCTGCTCGCCCCTTTGTTGAAAAAACTGCGGACGCAATTCCCGGATTCGGAGATTGTGATGACGTGCAAGCCTGCGTTCGTGAATTTGTTCGAAACCCGCCCATACAATGTCCGGGCAATGCCATTCGATCCCCGCAATATCGGCTCTTTATTCGCACTGCACTCCGAACGCGGTTTCGATCTTGCCCTGCTGCCGGCCGACAATCGTTTCAGCTTGCTGGCACGCGCGCTGGATTCGCGCTGGGTCGTCGCCTTCGAAGGGGATCGTCCCGCTTACAAGAACTGGCTGGTCGACGAGTTCCGGAAATTTCTGGATCATACGATGGCGCTCGGAGACCTGATTGCGGAACGCCTCGTGGACGGACCGGCACCTTCACCTTACGAGACGGCCGATTGGCGTGCGCCGCCGGCCGAATCGTTTTCGCTTCCCTCCTCACCCTATTGCGTCGTGCATGTCGGAGCCAGTACGCCGCTCAAACAGTGGGAGCCCGCAAAATGGCGCTCGTTGATTGCGCACGTCGAGGCTTCGGGGATAAAGCCTGTCATCAGCGCAGGTCCGGGTGAGGAAGCCCTGGTCGCGCAGATCGATCCGGAGAGCCGCTGTCTTTCCTATCCGGGCAACCTGTCACTGGCGCATATGTGGCGCCTGCTCGCGGGCGCGGCCGCCGTTGTCTGCCCGGATACCGGAGTCGGGCATCTTGCCCGGCTTGCCGGTACGCCTGCCGTCATCCTGTTCGGTCCGGGCTCGGCAGTAATATTTGGTGGTGGGGAATTCTGGCGCAACATGCCGGATCGAAAAGTGACGATCGAAAAATTTCCCTGTCGCGACGAAAACATCGTGTTTCGTCGTTACCTGCCCTGGGCGGAGCAGTGCGGCCGCACGCCCGACCAATGCGCCTCGCCCAGATGCATGCATGCGCTGACGGCCGGTGTGGTGATCGACGCCCTGGAATCCCTGCTTGCGCAGACCGGCGGGAGAACAGCTTCCGCCAGCCCGGCACCAAATAGGCACAACGGAAGCGAGGCATAATGAGAGGCGATAAAGTCTCGCCCGCAAGCCTCGTCTTCGTCTCGGGCAGGAGGCGACAAATGATCGACGGAAAGCAACAATGAATTCGGAAAGAAAAATCATAGCGTTCGCCACCGTCCTGGCGTTTGTCGCGTTGGCGGCCGGAATATTTGCGGGCTGGAACCGTGCAGTTGCGCCGGCCGACGTGACATTCATCGGTGTGCGCGGGGACCAGTTCGCGATGTCCTCGCTTAAAGGCAAAGTCGTACTGGTGAATTTCTGGGCAACGTCCTGCACGGTTTGCGTGGGCGAAATGCCGAAGATGGTGCAGACCTACGAGAAGTACCGGGACCAGGGCCTGGAAACCGTGGCAGTGGCGATGTCCTATGATCCGCCGGACCGGGTATTCGCTTATGCGCAGCAGAACAAACTGCCGTTTCGCGTGACGCTGGATATATTCGGCAAGGCCATGCAGGCGTTCGGCGGTGTGCGCGGCACGCCCACCACTTTTCTGGTGGACCGGCGTGGAATGATCGTCCAGCGTTTCGAGGGTGAACCGGATTTCGCGGCGCTTGGCCAGCTGATCGAGAAGGAGCTTCTGAAGAACGGGTGATTCACTGAATGGCTGGAAGAAGGGCCTTGTTTCGCGCCTGAAACATGAATAGTCGCTTGCCAATGGTTCTCTTTACGCCAATGTCAAAGTGCTCGGAAAGATAAGCGAGCAGCTCGAAGTCACGATTCCCGTGCAATTCGCCGTAAATCCATTTGACCCGGCTCAGGAAATTTTTATCGAGGCTGGTCAGGATGTCGTACTCGGCGCCTTCCGTATCGATCTTGATCACGTCCGCATGATCGAGCTCAAGCTCCTGCATCATTGAACCTGCCGCGCGCACTTCAACGCGCACCTTCTGCGTAATGTTGCTGCCAGATCCATAAAACGAGAACCCGCCAAAATTCGATTCCGAGTCGGATGCGAACAATTCGAACGAACCATCATCGCGGCCAAGCGCGACTGGAAGCGCTCGCACATTTTTAAATTGCGCCATGTTCTCCTTCAGAATGGCGAAATTGGCTGGAACGGGTTCGAAGGAAAAAATCCGCGCTTTTGGAAACCGGGTGGCAAGATAAGTCGAGGCAATGCCGATATTCGCGCCGATATCCAGGATCACTTCGGCCTTGATATCGTCCGGCAACCAGTATTCCTCCTTCTTGCCCGTCTTCAGAAGGATGTCGTAGATGAGGTCCTGATCGCTGGTCCCGGGACGATAACGTAGTTTCGCGCCGTGCCAGTCGTATTCAAGGGTTGTGCTGTAGTTCGGCGTCGAGGTTCGATCTCGCACAAAGGAAATTGAGCGTGACCGAATGAGCCACTTCAACGTTTTTTTCAATGACATGGTTGTCCGCTATCCATGTTCCCGATTCGCCGTGCCTTTGTGATTCATTACATCCCCGTTTATTACTGTGCACGCCCATCATGGGAAAAGTCCAGCTGCATTCCTTACGACCTCGGTGAGTCCTGTCCGGATGCTGAAGACCGGGATCTTTCAACCTCCAGGAGCCGCCTTCCGTATCCCAGGATCATTCCGATCAGCGCCCAGAACAGCAGCGAGTTGTTGCGACCCAGGTGGATGTCGGTCATCGATTTGACAACGATACCGGCGACGATCGCCAGCCCGGCCGCCCCCAGCTTG
>JANXPQ010000121.1 GCA_025357235.1 Betaproteobacteria bacterium | reverse complement strand
ACCTTGCCGCGGAATCCGTTGCGCACGAACAGCGGCAAGTAGCCGCTGTGGTCGATGTGCGCGTGCGTGAGGACGACGGCATCCACCGAACCGGGATCCACCGGCAACGGCTCCCAGTTCTTCAGCCGCAACTGCTTCAGGCCCTGGAACAGGCCGCAGTCGACCAGAATGCGGCAATCTCCGGCGCTCACCAGGTATTTCGAACCGGTGACCGTGCCGGTGGCGCCGAGAAAGGTTATCCGCATGCTTCTTCTGGCTGGGGCCGGAAAATCATCTGTAGTAAGCGAGGCCCGATCTTGCAGACACTGTTGTTTGAATGATCACTCAGCTTACTTCACTACGACCCCTCAATCTCACTAACCTTTCAATCTCACCACGAAGTCACGAAGAACACGAAGGAACACGAAGAAGAACGAAAGAATATCGGGGGTCAATACAGCTCTATTGATAGAATTTCAATATTCGGCGTCAATGACCCCCCTGCGAATTCCAAAACCAGAATGGCGCATCCTTGCTTTTCTTCGTGCCACTTCGCACCCCTCAAGGGGGTACTGAAAAGAGTGTTCTTCGTGACTTCGTGGTGAGGCTTAAGTGGTGAGATCTAGGGTTTATTCCAGCCTTCCAAAGGCACCGCGAGTCATTTGCCGTGTTCCATGTCCTGCTCGGCGGCTTCGTGCTCCAGCATCTGCTCCATCATCTTCTGCATGGCATCCAGGCGGTCTTCCATCATCTTGTGCTTCTTCATCATCATGCCGCCCATCATGCCGCCCATTTCGCCACCCTTTTCCATTCCCTTATCGCCGTCGTCCTGCGGCGGGCATTCGCCTTTCGGCTTCCTGCCCATGCCATGCATCGCCTTCATGCCTTCGCGCATGGATTCCATATGTTCTTTCATGAGCTGCTGGCGCTCCTTCGGATCGTCGGACGCATGGATCTTCTCCATCTGCTCCTGCATTTTCTTCATTCTTTCCTGCATCCTACCCGCCTTCGGTGCGTCCGGCTTGTCGTCCGCGGCGCCCACGCCCGCGTGGTGGGCCGAGTGATCCTCGTCGTCTGCGGCGCGGGCAATGGGTACTGCGAGCAGGCAGGCCATCAAGGCCGCCATCGTGAACGTTTTCATGCGAACTCTCCTTTGCAAAATTTGCCGGCAAGCGGCGCTCTAGTCCCGCGTCAGCAATGCGTAGATCGGGCACCAGCTGACCAGACCGGTGGCGAGCGGCACCAGGCCGATCAATCCCGCCCAGCGCCAAGGTCCCGGCACGAAGACGACCGCGCCAAGCAGCACAATACCGACTACGATCCGGATCACACGCTCGGTCGATCCCATGTTGGCTGTCATTACCCCACCTCCTTGTAAAACGACATGGCGCAAAGAATGCCTTCCGGAAAACCGCGCGGCAACCGCGCAATGCGCAGATTGCGCCCGCTCCGGCCGCAAAGGCATCAATGTTTCAGTGTAGGGAAAGCGGCGGACGCAACGTTGACCTATGTCAACGCTTTGCGCAGGCTAGCCTTCCTTCACGCCCAGCTTCTTCAGAAAAATATCCATCGGGCAGAACGTCGTGATGCCGCTCTGAAACAGATTGGCTCCGACGAAGGCGGTGAACCACAGCCAGTAACTGGATACATACAGCGGACTTGCCGGCGCGCCGAGCGCCAGGGATATCAGGACAAACAGTCCGGCGATGATGCGGACCATGCGATTGACGTTCATGATGGACTCCTTGTGAAAATGAATCGTTAACGGGCGATGCTGTCAGGCGAGGCTGCGCCACCGTATTGCGTAATACAGCACGGGGATGACCACCAGGGTCAGCAGCGTCGAAACCAATATGCCGAATATGAGGGCCACTGCCAGCCCGTTGAATATCGGATCATCCAGTATGAAGAAGGCACCGAGCATCGCAGCGAGACCGGTGAGCACGATCGGTTTGGCGCGCGCGGATGCGGCATTGACCACCGCCTGCTGAAGTTCGATTCCCTTCCCGACCTGAAGATTGATGAAATCCACCAGCAGGATCGAGTTGCGCACGATGATGCCAGCCAGCGCGATCATGCCGATCATCGAGGTGGCGGTAAATTGCGCGCCGAGCAGCGCGTGTCCCGGCATGACGCCGATGATGGTCAGCGGGATCGGCGCCATGATGACCAGCGGCGTCAGGTACGACTTGAACTGCGCGACAACCAGCAGGTAGATCATGATCAGGCCCACGCCGTAGGCAATGCCCATGTCGCGGAAGGTCTCGTACGTGACCTTCCACTCACCGTCCCACTTCAGCGTGTACTGGCGATAGCGGTCATCCGGCTGACTGATGAACCGTTCCGCGAGCACCCCGCCTTCGTCGAGAGGCATGCCTGCAGTCCTCGAACGGATGCCGAACATGCCGTACAGCGGACTGTCGAGTTTGCCCGCCATGTCGCCGAAAACATAAGTCGCCGGCAGCAGATCCTTGTGAAAGACGGTCTTCTCGCGCTCCACCGGGATCACCTGGGTCAATTCCGATAGCGGCACCAGATCTCCGCCCGAAGAACGCACCGTCAGCTTGAGCAACTCATCGAGGTTCGACTGGCGCTCGGGAGGCAGCGTGAGCCGCACCGGAATTTCGTACTTCGCTTCGCCGCTGTGGATCGGTGTCACGTAATCGCCGGCAAGCCCCATGCGCATGGTCGCGACGATGTCGCGCGCCGCCACGCCCGCCAGCGCAGCCTTGTTCTGCAGCACCCTGACGGTGAACTTCGGCGCGTTGTCGTCCACGCTGTCGTCGATGCCGACGATGTCGGCCGTGGCGGAAAACGCCGCGCGCACTTTCTTCGCGACGCCGATCTGCCCGCCATAGTCCGGGCCATAGATCTCCGCGACGATCGGTGACATCACCGGCGGCCCGGGCGGCACCTCCACCACTTTGACTTTGGCGCGGTGGAGTCCGGCGATTTTTTCGAGAAATGGCCGCACCGACTGCGTGATTTCATGGCTCTTGCGGCTGCGATGGTGCTTGTCGGTCAGGTTGACCTGGATGTCGCCCTGCTCGGGCGCTTCGCGCAGATAGTACTGGCGCACCAGGCCGTTGAAATTGATCGCGCTCGCGGTGCCGGCATAGGCCTCATAGTCGGTCACTTCCGGCACGCCCTTGAGATAGGCGCCCATTTCGCGCAACACACGCGCCGTCTGCTCGAGCGCGGTACCGGCAGGCATGTCCACCACCACCTGGAATTCCGACTTGTTGTCGAAAGGCAGCATCTTCAGCACGACCAGCTTTACTGCCGCGAGCGACACCGCGAACACGATTGCCAGGACGATCCCGGCCAGGAGCATCATGCGGTTGCGGCGCCCGCCGTCGCGGTTGAGAAAGCGCGGCAGCAGTTTGCCGAACAGCCGGGCCGAGAACGCGTCCGTACGCGACGGCGCGGACGCGTGTCCCGGATGGGCGGCCAGGAGGCGCAGCGACAGCCACGGCGTGACCACGAAGGCGATCGCCAGCGAGATCAGCATCCCGATCGAGGCGTTGATCGGAATCGGGCTCATGTACGGCCCCATCAACCCGGAAACGAACGCCATCGGCAGCAGCGCCGCGATGACCGTGAACGTAGCCAGGATGGTCGGCCCGCCCACCTCGTCCACCGCCTCGGGAATGATCTCGAACAGCGGCTTGTTTGTCAGCATCCGGTGTCGATGTATGTTCTCCACCACGACAATCGCGTCATCGACCAGGATGCCGATCGAGAAAATCAGCGCGAACAGCGACACCCGGTTGAGCGTGAAACCCCATGCCCATGAAGCAAACAGCGTGGCGGCAAGGGTCAGCATCACCGCCACGCCGACACTCAGCGCCTCGCGGCGGCCGAGCGCGGCGAAAACCAGCGCCACCACCGAGAGCGTGGCGAAGATGAGCTTCTGGATCAGCTTCATCGCCTTGTCATTGGCGGTTTCGCCGTAGTTGCGGGTGACCGTCACGTTCACCCCGTCGGGAATGATGGTGCCCTTGAGGGTGTCCATGCGTTGCGTGACCCGG
>JANXPQ010000088.1 GCA_025357235.1 Betaproteobacteria bacterium | reverse complement strand
AGGTATTTCTCAATTGCCGCAGCTGGGCATCGCCCTAACAAATCGTGCGATTTCAGTGACCGTTGAAATTGGTTCCGACCGCCGTAAATAATTGATCTCTCGCCAGACGACGGGGTCTGGCCTGCATAATTGAATAAATATAGCTGTTGGTTTTCGTGGAGAGCCCTATGGTCTCGAAAGACAAGACCCTGTGGTTACTGTGCGATCGGGGCATTGAGTCGATGAAGATTATTCCGCTGGAGGGTTGAATCATGAATCATCCGATAGACAATCTGCTGGAACAGGCAAAGAAACTGAACGCGGACGAGCGCGCCGCCTTGATCGATGCGCTGCACGATCTGAACGCCCCGCCCGACCCGGAGTGGGAGGCGGCGTGGATCAGGGAGTGCGAGGACAGGCTCGCGGCGCTGGATCGTGGCGAATGCAGACCTAGAGGCCGACGGGGTCTGGCCTGCATAATTGAATAAACAAGGTCGTTTAAATCCCCCGCTGAGCCCACGGCACGCCTCGATCCTTTTGAGGGAAGAGGGCAATACATTCCCGATTTTCCAATACAGGCAGTGGCCGACACCACCCTGTAACTAATGCAGCTACCTTTTGAAGTCGTAGCGGAATTGAAGAGGCTGGAGGAAACGCTGTTGCGTCCCGAAGTCCGCCGCTCCCGGGAAAAAATGTCCGTGCTGCTCGCCGATGACTTCGTCGAATATGGCAGGTCGGGTCGCATCTACGATAAGGCGGCGATACTGGACACGACGAACAACCCTTTCGATGGCCAGTTGTCCCTCCATGGATTTTCAGCAAAGGCGCTGGCGCCGTCGGTTGTATTGGTCAATTATTCGAGCCTGCTTCGACGCGCCGTCGGAAATGAATCGCATTCTTTGCGCAGTTCCATCTGGTCGCGGACGGAGAAAGGCTGGAAGCTGGTATTTCATCAGGGCACCCCTTTCACGCCGGCGAAGGAATGAACCGGGCCGGCATGGGGGCAGCCGACTCTTGACCGGCAGCAGTGCCCGCATCACAATTCACATATGGAAACTCAATTCACGAACGCCCTTCGACGCCGCATCATGACCAGCGGGATGTGTTCGTGTGGCCGACGACAGCCCTGATTCCCGGATAGCGAACGTCATCGAAAGGCCGCGTGTTTTTGCGGCCTTTGTTTTTGAACTGACCACCAGAGGATCGGAACATGAAATTCGACGACTTTCCCGCGAAAGCATTGATGGAGATCACGACCAGGCCGCCGCTCGTATTCGTCCGTGGCGAGGGATCATGGCTGTGGGATCACGAGGGCAAACGTTATCTCGACTTCGTGCAGGGCTGGGCGGTGAACTGCCTGGGGCACTGCCCGGAGGTGATTACCAAGGCGCTGGTCGAGCAGTCGCGCAAACTGATCACACCCAGTCCCGCGTTTTACAATGAACCATCGATGCAGCTTGCGCAGCGCATTGTCGAACACAGTTGCTTTCAGCGCGTGTTCTTCACCAATAGTGGGGCGGAGGCCAACGAAGGCGCGATCAAGCTCGCGCGCAAATGGGGTGCCCTTAACAAGGGTGGCGCCTGGGAGATCATCACCTTCGAGGATTCGTTCCACGGCCGCACGCTGGCCACGATGTCGGCATCGGGCAAGCCGCAGTTCCGCGAGTTGTTCGAGCCGAAGGTGCCGGGCTTCCCGAAGGCGAAGCTCAATGATCTTGCGTCGGTCGAGCGCCTGATCACCGACAAGACCGTGGCCGTGATGCTGGAACCCATCTAGGGCGAGACCGGCGTCGTCATTGCGACGGATGCGTTCATGCGTGATCTGCGTGAACTGACGCGCAAACGCGGCCTGCTGCTCATCGTCGACGAAATCCAGACCGGCGTGGGCCGTACCGGCAAACTGTGGGGTTACGAGTACGCCGGCATCGAGCCCGACATCATGACGCTGGGCAAAGGGCTGGGCGGCGGCGTTCCGCTGGCGGCGCTGGTTGCGAAGGAGAATGTGTCTTGCTTCGAACCCGGCGATCAGGGCGGCACGTTCAACGGCAATCCGCTCATGGCGGCCGTCGGCTGCGCCATCATGGACACGATTCTCGGTGCGGGTTTTCTGCAGGAAGTGCAGGCACGCGGTGCCTATCTCATGAAAGAACTCGCTGCGCTCTCGGCCAGGCACGGCCTGGGAGAAGTGCGTGGCCGCGGCTTGCTGGTGGCGCTCGACTTGAAGCGGAATGTCGCGGCCAAGGTGGTGGAGATCGCGCGTGGAGACGGGCTGCTGCTCAATGCGCCGCGACCCAATCTGTTACGCTTCATGCCCGCGCTGAATCTGTCCCAGGGAGAAACGGACAGCATGCTCACGATGCTGGAGAATGTTCTGCTGAGGGCGGCGAAGGCCTGACGCCGGGGCTTGAGCCGTTCTGCGCAGGACAGTGAGCCCGAATCGACTGATTTGTCTCATCGATAAACCAACGTTACATCACATGGATATTCAGCATGGCGAAAAGTCATTGGGAACGACACCGCACTGAACGCATTGGCTGGCTTCGCGCGGCCGTGCTGGGCGCGAACGACGGCATCGTTTCGACAGCCAGCCTGGTGCTGGGAGTTGCCGCTGCACATGCGACGCACGCCAACATCATGGTCGCGGGTGTCGCCGGGCTGGTTGCCGGCGCTATGTCGATGGCCGCCGGCGAATATGTGTCGGTCCACTCGCAAGCGGATACCGAAAAGGCCGACCTCGAGCGCGAGCGCAAGGAACTGCAGACAGACGATCCGGGCGAGCGCCGTGAACTGGCGGCGATCTATGTCGGCAGAGGACTCGATCCGGCACTGGCGAAGAAAGTCGCCGACCAACTCATGGCGCATGATGCACTTGGTGCCCATGCGCGGGATGAACTGGGCATCTCCGCGACGCTTAGTGCGCGGCCGATTCAGGCCGCGCTCGCTTCGGCGGCCAGTTTCTCCGTTGGGGCCGCCCTGCCTCTGCTGGTTATTGTCCTGGCACCGGAGGCGAACCTGATACCGTATGTGGGCGGAGCTTCACTGGCGTTCCTCGCGTTTCTGGGTGCCTTGGCCGCACGCGTGGGCGGTGCAGGCATGGCTGTTGGAGCGATGCGTGTCACGTTCTGGGGTGCGCTCGCCATGGCACTGACTGCCGGCGTCGGGGCTCTGTTCGGCACGGCGGTGTAACCAGGACCTGTTAGCGCCTGGAACTTATCGGAATTGCATCGCCGCTCAACCAAACCTACTGCTCTTCACCAGTGGCGTCACAGTCATAGCCTGACGGGATTGAGCCGCAGCGCGTTGGTGACTACGGAGACCGAACTCATTGCCTCGCAGCACCGGCGAACACCGGCGACAAGCAGGCCGAAAGCCGGGTAAAGCACGCCGGCGGCAACCGGGATACCGAGCGCGTTGTAGCCGAACGCGAATAGCAGGTTCTGCCGGATGTTGCGCATCGTGGCGCGCGAAAGCACCTCCGCGCGCGCGATGCCGCGCAAGTCGCCCTTGATGAGCGTTACATCAGCGCTTTCCATGGCCATATCGGTGCCGGTGCCCATGGCAATGCCCACGTCGGACTGTTCCAAAGCCGGTGCGTCGTTGATGCCATCACCCGCCATGGCGACCTTGCGTCCTTCTTTTTTGTATCGTGTAAAGCGGCCACTGACCGAACTCCCAAATGAGTTGGCATGTGCCCTTCAGCTTATTCCCCGATAACTCGCTTTTTCTCGTCGAACTCGTCTTTCCCGATCTCGCCTCGTGCATAACGTTCCTTGAGGATGTCGAGCGCGGTTTGTCCCGCGTCGCCCGGCGGCGTTCGTCGGCTGAAAAACATTGCCGCCAGTACGATCAGCGCGATCGGCAATAACCACCACAGCAGCATCACAAATCCGCCGCCGAACATCCATTCACCGTGATCGTATGCGTGCACGATTATCTCCTTTCCGATCCACTAAGGATCATTGGCGGACCTAAACCAACACATGACTCTGCAGACCGAGGGAGCGCACTCCATGCGGATGCCTTCGGCGTGCTCAATTGCCAATCGCGATCTCATGGGAACGACCCTCAGTGCATGCGCTTCATCATGTCCTGGGACTGCATCATCTGCTCCATCATCGTGTTCATCATATCGATGCGTTTTTCCAGAAGATGTTGCCGCAGCTTTTCTCCTTCCGGCATCTGCCCGCCTGTCTTCGGTCCGCCCGCCATCATTCCCATCTTCATCTCGTCGCTGGTGCTGCGCATGTTTTTCATCAGCTCATGCATGCTTTTGGCGTGTTCGTCCATGAGCTTGCGCCGCTCTTTGGCGTCCTTCGTGGCGTGCATCTTGTCCATCAGGCTCTGCATATCCTTCAGATGTGCTTCCATCTGATCGTTGTGCATCTTCATCTTATCCAGGTATTCGGGGCGGATCACTTCAGGCGATACCCCCTTGGTCCCTTCTTTATAATGCTCTTCCTTCTCGTCTGCGAACGCTGTCGCCGTAGCCATTGCGCTGATTAGCAGCGCGGCAAGAATCAGTTTTTTCATGACATCGCTCCTTTGGCCATCATCCGGTTTATCAAACATGCCACTCCTGCTTCCCTTGAACAATTTCGCCGAGAACCTTATGCATCCAACTCGAAGCGAATGAGTCACCCCCAGCCGCTTGCCATAGTAAACAGCGCATCAGCGTTCGAGTTATTGATCCAAATCAATGGCCCGGGTCTGATGGCAAGTTCTGAAAGTCGCGTGGCCGTGGGTCAATTCTGACCAAGGCCAGCCCAGGCTGCCGCTACCCGGTATCGAATACCTCGCCCGCGCCAGTTATGAACACACTCCGCAGAGGCCGAAGCTCCGGTTCTTCATTCCATTCAACAATCCGGTACCGCCAGATCGGCCTGCGCTCACATTCGATCAATTCAACACGCTAATTGACGGACACCTCGATCCGGTTGGCAAGAAGCTGGCGCAGCTGTACCACTAACCGAACTCTAGTTGGAATGGTCATGCGCCTTGTGGCTGTGAAGGTGCACATGTGCAGGCGCTTTATTTTCCGGTGCTGCCGGTTCCGGCGAAGGGGGCGGCACAGGCTCTTGCTCCGGCTTCGGTAGCGAACTCACGGCCAATCCGTATCGAAACACCAATTCACCACCGCGCAGGCCGGTTGCCATCAGGCAACCGAAGAAGACCAGCAGTGCAACTGAAAACAGCCTCGAGGGATATAGGCTGGCTCTGCGTTGCCGGATTGACCAGACGGCGATC
>JANXPQ010000056.1 GCA_025357235.1 Betaproteobacteria bacterium | reverse complement strand
GCTCCAGGAGGCGCAGCAACAGGTCAAGATCCTCGAGGCCGGCACACTCAAGAATTTCGACGGTGACGACAGTACCGACTGATTTTCACAGCTGGATGCTGGGTCGCCAGGACCGCATCGAGAAGGCGTTGCACGCCGCGTTGCCTGCGCCCGAGATCGCGCCCGCACGCTTGCATTCCGCCATGCGTTACGCCGTGCTGGGCGGCGGGAAGCGGGTCAGGCCGCTTCTGGCGTACGGCGCCGGCGAACTCGCGCGCGCGCAATCGGAACGGATCGATTGTGTGGCGGCCGCAGTTGAAATGATTCACGTCTATTCGCTGGTCCACGATGATTTGCCGGCGATGGACGACGATATTCTGCGCCGGGGCAAGCCGACCGTGCACGTGGAATTCGACGAAGCGACTGCGCTTCTGGTCGGCGACAGCCTGCAGAGCCTGGCTTTCCAGATGTTGTCCGAGAAACGGCTTGCGGACGATGCGCGGCGGCAGGTGGAAATGGTCGAACTGCTGGCGCGTGCCAGCGGTTCACGCGGCATGGCCGGGGGTCAGGCGATCGACCTGGAATCGACCGCCAAGACGCTCGCAGTGCCGGAACTGGAATTCATGCATATTCACAAGACCGGCGCCTTGATTCGTGCTTCAGTGGCGCTGGGCGCCCGTTGTGGCAATGCTTTGAGCGATGCGCAACTGAGTCAGCTGGATCATTTCAGCAAATTCATCGGCCTCGCCTTCCAGGTGGTGGATGATGTGCTCGATGCGGATTCCAGCACGGCAACCCTGGGCAAGACCGCAGGCAAGGATGCCCGCAACAACAAACCCACCTACGTGAGCGCGCTGGGTATCGAGCGCGCCCGTGGATTGGCGGTGGAGTTGCGCGACGACGCTTTGCGCGCGCTCGATTCGCTGCCGGAACATGGCGGTCGCTTGCGTCAGCTTGCCGACTTCATCGTGTTGAGAAAATTCTGACCATTGAGACAATTTGACCCAGGCCGCGCGCGACGCGACCCACCTCATGTATGAACTGCTGAATACCATCCAGTTTCCCGCCGATCTGCGCGCACTCGACCGCAAGCAGCTGCCGGAACTCGCCCGTCAGCTGCGCGAGTTCCTGATCGAATCGGTCGCAATGACCGGTGGCCATCTTTCTTCCAATCTCGGCACGGTGGAACTCACGGTGGCGCTGCACTATGTGTTCAACACGCCGGAAGATCGGCTGGTGTGGGACGTGGGGCATCAAACGTATGCGCACAAGATCCTGACCGGGCGGCGTGAGCGCATGTCCACACTGCGCCAGTACGGCGGCATCGCCGGTTTCCCGCGCCGAGTGGAGAGCGAGTTCGATACCTTCGGCACGGCGCATTCGAGCACGTCGATCAGCGCGGCCCTCGGCATGGCGGTCGCGGCGCACATGAAGGGCGAAGATCGACGCGTGGTGGCCATCATCGGCGACGGCGCCATGACCGCCGGGATGGCCTTCGAGGCATTGAACAACGCCGGCGCAATGGATACCAACCTTCTTGTGGTGCTGAACGACAACGACATGTCGATTTCAGAAAACGTGGGTGCGCTGAACAATTATCTCGCCCGGCTGATATCCGGACGTTTTTACGCGGCGGCATGGAAGACCGGCGAGAAGGTCCTCGGCGTGGTGCCGCCGGTGCTGGAGCTTGCCAAACGCGCCGAGGAGCACGTCAAGGGCATGGTCACGCCCGGCACGCTGTTCGAGGAATTCGGTTTCAACTACATCGGGCCGATCGACGGTCACAACATCGATGTGCTGGTTTCCACGCTCACCAACCTTCGCAAGCTCGATGGCCCGCAGTTCCTGCATGTCGTGACGCGCAAGGGCAAGGGCTATGAGCGGGCCGAGGGCGACCCCATCCTCTATCACGGCGTGACGAAGTTCGATCCCGGGGCAGGCATTGTTCCGAAGCCGGCCGGCAAGCCGACATACACCCAGATATTCGGCGATTGGCTGTGCGACATGGCGGCGCTGGATTCGCGGTTGATCGGGATCACGCCGGCGATGCGCGAGGGGTCGGGGATGGTGCGCTTTTCCCAGGAGTATCCGGACCGCTATTTCGATGTCGGCATTGCCGAGCAACATTCGCTGACCTTCGCCGCTGGATTGGCGTGCGAAGGGACAAAGCCGGTCGTCGCGATTTATTCGACTTTCCTGCAGCGCGCGTACGACCAGCTCATTCACGACATCTGCATCCAGAATCTGCCGGTGCTGTTCGGCATCGACCGCGCCGGTCTGGTCGGGGCGGACGGCCCGACACACGCGGGCAGCTTCGACCTGACTTACCTGCGCTGTCTGCCGAACATGATCGTCATGGCGCCCTCGGACGAGAACGAATGCCGGCAGATGCTCTACACCGGATATCAGATCGATGCGCCGGTGGCGGTGCGCTATCCGCGGGGCAGCGGGCCCGGAGTGGCCATCCAGAAAGTTATGTCCGCCCTGCCTCTTGGAAAAGGCGAGGTACGGCGCCGCGGCAGCAAGGTGGCGATCCTGTCGTTTGGCGCATTGCTCAAACCCTGCCTGGAGGCCGGCGAAAAGCTGGGCGCGACGGTAGCGAACATGCGCTTCGTCAAACCGCTCGACGAAGACCTGATCCGGGAACTTGCCCGGGATCACGAGCATCTAGTCACCGTGGAAGAAAATACCATCCTTGGCGGTGCCGGCAGTGGTGTGCTGGAGGTTATGGAGAAACAAGGACTTCAGAGGCCGACGCTGCAACTCGGGTTGCCCGATCGTTTCATCGATCACGGCGATCCGGCGAAATTGCTCAAGGACTGCGGGCTGGATGCAGACGGGATTTATCAATCCATCGCCCGATTTATAGATGACTAGTTTACTCGGGTATTGGCGGCGTCTATAATCGCCCTCCTATACCTCGCTCCAGAGGAGCACCACCACAATGAATTCCCCGGATAGTTTTGCCATCCCAGACGTGCAGGGCTCGGCCGATACCCGCCGCCTGGCGATCGACAAGGTCGGCATCAAGGCCATCCGCCATCCGGTCCGCGTGGCGGACCGCGACGGCGGTGTCCAGCACACCATCGCCACGTTCAACATGTACGTCGGGTTGCCGCACAATTTCAAAGGCACCCACATGTCGCGTTTCGTCGAGATCCTGAATTCCCACGAACGTGAAATATCGGTCGAGTCTTTCGAGACGATGTTGCGCCACATGGTCAAGCGGCTGGAAGCCGAGTTCGGCCGCATCGAAATGACTTTTCCGTACTTCATCAACAAGGCCGCTCCGGTGTCAGGCGTGAAGAGCCTGATGGATTACGAGGTCACGTTTACCGGTGAAATCTCGCGGGAAGGTTATTCATTCACGATGAAAGTCGTGGTGCCGGTCACCAGCCTGTGCCCGTGTTCGAAAAAGATTTCCGAATACGGCGCGCACAATCAGCGTTCGCACGTGACGATTACTGCGCGCACCAACGCCCATGTATGGATCGAGGAACTGGTGCGCGTCGCCGAGCAGGAAGCTTCGTGTGAACTCTACGGCCTGCTGAAACGCCCGGACGAGAAGTATGTCACCGAGCGCGCTTACGACAATCCCAAGTTCGTGGAAGACCTGGTGCGTGATGTTGCGACGGCGCTGAACCAGGACAAGCGTATCGACAGCTACGTTGTCGAGTCCGAGAATTTCGAATCAATCCACAACCATTCAGCCTACGCATTGATCGAAAATAATCCGAAGGCGGGATAAAAGATCGAGTCATGGAAATGCAAAGGGCCGCGATGCGGCCCTTATTCTTTTCCTGTTTCGGCCTCAGGACAACGAGCGGCTGCGATACCAGTCGAGTGTGCGCCGTATCGATTCATTCAGCGGCGTCGGCCGTACACCGAACGTCGATTCGAACCGGCTCGAATCCATGACGAAATCGCGTTCGAACTGGTAGAGCATTTCCCGGAGTTCCCGGACGTTTTCATCGAACTGCCCCAGCAAGGCAATCGAGAAACGCGGGGCCGCGTTCAATTTCGTGCGCTTTCCGAGTTCGCCGTAAACTTTTTCCACAAAGCTGCGCGTGGTGATTGTCGGAGTGCTCGGCACGTGCCAAGCCTTGCCCAGTGCTTCATCGTGCTCCCCAAGCGTGACCAGCGCCTTGCCGAAATCGTCGATGAAAGTATAGGTATGCAGCCGGTCGGGGTTGCCGATCACCTGCGCGGATTTGCCAGCCAGCGCTCGACCGAACACGCGGCCGCCCATCATCGCCGCGTCGGTGGCGAAGGGCCCGAAAAAATCCGAACCCCGCCCGATCGCGACGCGGAGCTTGCCTGCGTTGTGCACGTTCATCAGCGATTGTGCAATGCCGGCGCGAATGCGGCCTTTCTTCGTCACGGCGTTCAGCGGCAGATCCTCGCTTATCGGTCCGTCCACTGCGCCATAAGCGTACAGATTGTCGGCGTAGATGAGCTTCGCACCTGCGGATGACGCGCCCGCGACGATGCCCGCCGCAATCGACGGAAATTCGGTCCAGCGCGGGTAGGGCAGGCCGATGCAGTGATAAACCACCGCCGCGCCTTCGCAGGCTTCGCGGGCCTGCGACGGGTCGGCGGCATCCATGCCGCCGACTTCCGTCTGCGCATCCTTTTCGAACCGGACCCGGCTGGAGCGGTTGACCATGCGTACGTGCTTGCCGCGGCCGCGCAGTGCGCGCATGACCGCCAGTCCGAGCGGTCCGGTGCCGAAGACCACATGCAGTTCGCTCACAGCGCGCGGATGGCGACCAGGTTGTCTTTTTCCCGTGCGGCGCCAAGCGGGTTGCGCAGCGCACGTCCGAACGGCGCTGCGTTGATTTCGAACATGTCTCCCACCCGGGTTTCTATTTTTTTCGTAAAGCTGCCGGTAGCGGCGCCGAAGAAATGCACATGCATGTCGCCGGGCTGGCGAAAGTCGCGATATTTGAAGTGATGGTGTTCGAGGTTGCCGATGGAGTGGCACATGTTCGTTTCGCCGGATAGCCAGTCCTCCGCCCAGATCTCCTTGCCATCGCGCAGCAGCCGTGCCCGCCCGGTCACCGAGGCGGGCAAGGCACCGACGAGCAACTCCGGCCCGAAGGAACATTGGCGCAGCTTCGAATGCGCGAGATAAAGGTAGTTCTGGCGCTCCATGACGTGGTCCGCATATTCGTTGCCGAGCGCAAAGCCGACGCGCAACACTTCGCCGCGGTCGCCGATGATATAGAGGCCGACGATTTCCACCTCTTCGCCGCCGTCGAGCGCATAGGCCGGCAACTCGAGTTCATGCTCCGGCGCGACCACGCAGCGGCCGTCCCCCTTGTAGAACCATTCGGGCGGAGTGCCGATTTTTCCGGCCGCCGGCTTGCCGCCTTCCATGCCCCACTTGAACATCTTCATGGAATCGGTCAATTCGGATTCTTCCTTCTGCAGCTTCGCGTGCATCGAGTCGCGCGCCGCGGCGCTGCCAAGGTGCGACAATCCCGTCCCGGTAATCAGGCAGTGGTAGGGGTCGGGGTGATCGAGCGGCGGCAGCAATCGCTTCTCATTGATCACCTCTTCGTAGCTGACCGATTCCGCGCCGATCTTTGCTCTGGCCGCGGATTCCAGCGAAGCATTGGTGCGTGCGGCGGCGAGCGCCAGGTCGTAGGTCCGCGACACGCCCGCGAGCACGCGCAGGCTTTTTCCGTCTTCGGATGCGGCAACCCGGCGGGCGCCGGAACGGTCGGTGAATTGAACGAGCCTCAAGATGTCTCCCCCCTGTCTGTTTTTTGGTCCCGGATGACGGCGCCGGATACGGGAATGTTACGACGAAACCACCGTGGCCGGCGCGTCGTTGTGCAGGGCGGACGGCCGACCTATACTTGCGCCGGCCGGTAACTTTGTCCGCTTGCGGGGGAAACGATGAAAGCAAAAACCAACGGCATCGAAATCAACTATACCGTCGAGGGGCAGGGTCCGTGGGTCGTGATGAGCCATTCACTGGCCTGCGATCGTTCGATGTGGGATGAGCAGGCGCAACTGCTGAAGTCGCAATATCGCGTGCTTCGCTTCGATACCCGCGGCCACGGTGGCAGCGATGCGCCGGATGGCGCGTATACGCTGGATATGTTTGCCGAAGACCTGCTCGGTCTGCTCGACGGACTCTCGGTGGAGGCGCCGCACTTCGTCGGTTTGTCGATGGGCGGCATGATCGGCATGACCTTCGCGCTGAAATATCCAAAGCGCTTGCGCAGCCTGGTGCTATGCGACACGTCGAGCCGGATTCCCCCGGAGGCGGGGCCGATATGGGAAGGGCGCATCAAGGTAGCAGCGGAGCAGGGCATGGAGCCGCTGGTGGAGCCCACGCTGCAGCGCTGGTTCACCGACCCGTTCTACAAGGCCAACAAGCCGATGATGGCGCGGGTCGGGCAAATGATCCGCAACACCAAACCGACAGGTTACATCGGCTGCTGCAGGGCCATCCCAAAGATCGACGTCACGGATCGCCTCGGTGCGATCGAATGCCCGGTGCAGATCATCGTTGGCGATCAGGACGTCGGTACACCGGTGGTCATGTCGCGCGCGATTCACGACGCGATCCCCGGATCCGAACTCGTAGTGATTCCGTCCGCGTCTCATTTGTCCAATCTCGAGCAGCCTGCCGCATTCAACAAGGCGCTCGCCGGCTTCCTGGGGCGGCACTGATCGTCATCCCAGTACAATGATTTCGCCGTCGCGCGGCTTCGATTTGAAATACTGCACGAGTATCCGGTAGATTCCCGCGTCGAACGGGGCGTCGGCGCGAGACTGCAGGATATCCTGCAGATCCGTATCGGCATCGGCGCTGCCGAGATGCCGCCAGCGATCCACGACGTGGATCTCGGTTCGCCCCGTTATCGGATCATGTTCGCGAATGCCGATCGGCCCGGAATGCGGCCAGTCGCGCACGCGCAGCGCGTGCAATGCCTGCATCATGCGCATCGAGTGCGCGATCGCGGACTCCCGGCCGACGCACATTCCGCGGCAGCGTTTGAGCTGATACCCGAGACAGGGCCCGGGCCCTTTCTGCACGCCCGCGCCGATGTGACACAAACCGTGCTCGTCGGCGATCTTGCGCAATGCATTGAGCGCGGTGCGCTTCGACCGGAACATTCCATGCAGCCTGGCAGTCCCGGACAAATCCAGGCCTGCGGTATCGACCGGTACGGGAATCGACGGCCCATCGACCGCATCCCACTGCAACGCCCAGAGTTCCTCGTCTTGCCGCGGCTTGCTGTTGTGCAACGGCTGCAGCCGCTTCAGCCATCGCCTATGCCGGATCTGCATGCCCAGATCGCCTGCGGCTGCATCCCACTCCACGCGAGCGATCTCCGCGGAGGCCCGCCATGCGGGCCGTTTGTCCCCGTTGAAATGCGACAGCACGCGCACCCGCAGATTTGTGCTCTTGCCGACATGCAGGACCACGTTGTCCTGAGTATAGAACGCGTACACGCCGGGTGATTCCGGAAGCCGGTCGGCCAAATCCGCCGGCAGGCCAGGCGGAAGTTGCGGTTTCTTCAGCTGGTCCGCGACGGCTTTGCGGATTTCGGCTGCCTCGATATCCCGATGGATGTGTTGCGTGAAGTCCCACAGCACGCGCGCGTCGGCCAGCGCGCGGTGCCGGTTGTCGCAGGAAAGTCCATGACGCTCGATAAGGCTGTCGAGGTTATGCCGCCGCTCGTGCGGATACAGGGAACGAGACAACCGTACCGTGCAAAGCACATCCGGGGCATACTTCAGTCCGACGCGGCGGAATTCGCTGCGCAAAAATCCAAAATCGAAGCGGGCGTTGTGAGCAACGAGCGTCTTGCCGGCAAGACGCTCGAACAAGTCGCGGGCAAGCTCGGCGAATGTCGGGGCCTGGGCTACCATCGCATCGGTGATGCCGGTCAGTGACTCGATCATCGAAGAGATCGGACGTTCCGGATTCACCAGCGAACTCCATTCGCCCATGTGGCGGCCCTGGTCGACCTCGACCAGGCCAATTTCGGTGATACGGTCGAAATGCGCCGTGGCGCCGGTCGTTTCGAGGTCCAGGAAGACCAGCGCGCGGTCAAGCATTGTCGGAAAGGAGGGGATTGGGCACAGGTGCCAATTCTAAAGCGTCCAGGGGCGGGAAGTTGCAATGCCGGACATAGACGGGATGCGCATGCAGCCATCTGTATAATCTCCGGCAAAAATCATCCGGGGGAGTCCATGTCATCGCGTTTTCTGCCTTTTCTGCTGCTCGTCCTTGCTTTGCAATCGCTTGCCCGTGCCGAAGAGGAAGCAGCGGCAGGAGGCATTCTTGATTGCGATCACCCGCCCGGAAATCTGGTCCATGCTTTGCCGAAACAGGTCGCCATCGCGGCCAGCGTGACTTGCACGCCTTCGGCACAAATGATCGTCGCGAAGCAAGGGTGGGTCTGGCGCTTCCCGGGCAGTTTTTTCGACCGGCCCTCGATTCCCGCCTACTCGCCGATCGAGTCGCGCCCTGAGGCTGGAGGGCGTTACTTCACCGGATTCAAGGCCACGGAGCTCACGACCGGCGAGGTCGGGAAGCTGCACGATAAGTTTGCCAAAACCCTTGCCACTTATACGGAGGCGTCGCCTCCCGCGCGCATCGTCAAGCTCGTTGCCAGAAACGACCGGGGCCATTCGATGGACGCTTATTTTGGTTTCAAGTCGCCGAGCGAAGGCTGGGTGGCCGTGTGCGCACCCGACTGCGCGCCGGAATTCTTTTTTCTGATCAACCGCCAGGATTGACAGGAGGGTCAACATGAAGTTCTCAGTGGAACAGGTCCTGCCAGCCGATGCGGATCAGGCTACCCTGGTCGGACGCGCCTGGATACCAGGGCGCGATGCCGGGCCGAGCCCGGTGCTCGTTGCCGAGACAGCAGCCTGGGATCTGTCGCGCGTCGTTCCCACCGTCAGCGAATTGCTCAACTTGCAGGATCCGGTCAAAGTCGCGCGGGATGCGGTCAGGAGCGGGTGGGCGAAGCCCATTGGAGCGATTGCCGATCTGATCGCCAATTCGCACGCGGATCGCCGTGATGTCGCGAAGCCTTACCTGCTCACACCCTGCGACCTGCAGGCGTTGCGGGCCTGCGGCGTGACCTTCGTTTCCAGCATGCTCGAACGCGTGATTGAAGAGCATGCCAAGGGAGACCAGGACAAGGCCGAGGACATCCGCCGATCCATCGGCGCGGAGATCGGCGCGGAAATAAAAACCATCAAACCCGGTTCACCCGAGGCGAAGCGCGTCAAGGAATCGCTGATCAGGCGCAACCTCTGGTCGCAATATCTGGAAGTCGGCATCGGGCCGGACGCAGAAGTGTTCAACAAGTCGCAGCCCATGTCCGCAGTCGGACTGGGTGCGGAGATCGGCGTGCGCGCGGACTCTTCCTGGAACAATCCGGAACCCGAAGTC
>JANXPQ010000040.1 GCA_025357235.1 Betaproteobacteria bacterium | reverse complement strand
TGCTGATCGACGCGCCGGTCTCCGGCGGCGCCGCGCGCGCTGCCAAGGGCGAGCTGTCCATCATGGGTTCCGGTTCCAAGGCGGCGTTCAAGAAGGCCGACGCCGTGCTGAAAGCCATCGCCATCAAGGTTTATGAACTGGGCGAGGATGCCGGCACGGGCTCGAAGGTGAAAATGATCAACCAGCTTCTCGCCGGCGTGCACATTGCCGCCGCTGCGGAAGCGATGGCGCTTGCCATTCGCGCCGGCGCCGATCCGAAGGTCGTCTACGAAGTGATTTCCAACAGCGCGGGGTCTTCCTGGATGTTCCAGAACCGCGTGCCGCACATCCTCGACGGCGACTACACGCCGCTGTCCGCCGTGAACATCTTCGTCAAGGACCTCGGCATCGTGCTGGATTCGGCGAAGAAAATGACCTTCCCCCTGCCGCTGACCGCGGCTGCGCACCAGCTCTTCATCGGCGCTGCCGGCGCCGGCCTGGGCTACGAAGACGATATCTCCGTGGTAAAAATGTATCAGGCGATGTCGGGAATAAAACTGCCGGGAAAGAAAAAGAAGTGATTGGTGACTGGTAAACACCAAAAGACCTGTCTTCGGCTTCTTGCCAATCACCAATTACCAGTTACCAATCACCGCCCTTCAGATGCGGTCATTCTCCAGCTTCTCTTCCAGTGAATGCAACGCCTCGGCCGCTTCCGGCAGGTTCGGATTGAGGTCGAGCGCGCGGCGGAAATATTCGGCGGCCTTGCGATAGTTGCTGCGCGTCATCCAGATCTCGCCGCAACTTTCCAGCGTGCCGAATTGATAAGGGTTCAGGGCGATTGCGCGCTCGTAGTCGGCCAGCGCCCGGTCTTCGTCGCCCAGAGCCGAGTAAGCATTGCCGCGGCGATTCCAGGCTTCAGCGAAGTCCGGTTTCAATTCGATCACCTGGTTCAGCTTTTCGATCGCGGCGTCCGGCGCGTCCTCGGTGATCAATTGCATCCCGGTCTGGAACAGCGGATCCGCCACCGGATCATCGGTACGCATCCAGATTCCCCATACAGACTGTTCCGCGATGCCGCGGATCAGTGCCTCTTCGTCCCACAATGCCGCCAGCAGCACCGGGATGTCTTCCATCGTCCCGATTTCCGCCAGGCGGCCGTAGGCGAGGCGGCGCTTGTCGATCTGGGTGCTGCGCGTCTGCTCGAGTGCCTGTTCGCGGTTCATGGGCGTCCAGTCGCCGGCCGCGGCCGCAGAGGACACGATCGCCAGCCCCAGCCACGCGTGAACGACCATTGCGGCGAGCCGGTTACTTCGCATCCGCAACCCCCGCCGACAGCCGTTTTTCCAGCCTCGACAATTTTGCTTTCATCGCCTCGCCCATGTAGATCTGCGGATCGGAGGGCTCCAGCCCCTCCTTCCGCTCGCGCACGCGGATGGATTCCTTTGCCATGGTAAAGGCTTTTTCGAAGGAGTAAGTCTTGCGCAAGGCATCGTCGAAGTACGCCTTCGAAAAGTAGGTGAAGTCGAATGCATTGCCGCATCCGAAAGACGTGTGCTGCGCATCCGAAGCGGTGACGACGAGGGTATGCGCATCTTTCAGCGCCTCGATGAATCCGCCGGAATAGCAGGCGGAAATGACGACGATGCGCCACTTGATACCGGCGTCATCCAGCGCAGCGCGCAGATCGCCGGGACGAATCGCCTGCAACTCCAGCGGATAGAACTCCACGCTCAGTTCATGTGCCTCCGAGCCGTGGGAGGTCAGGTGAAGCAGGACCACGTCTTCTTCCGGGTTGATGCGCTGCCCCACGGCTCGAAGCGCCTGGCGCAGGCTGGTCAGCGTGGCAATGGGAAATCTTTTCTCGAGGCCGGCATGGCTGATCAGGCTGATTGAACGCCCGCGGACATCGAAGCGTTCTTCGAGCAGCTTGCCGACGGACAGGGTTTCCTTCATGAACACATTCTGCGAGGCATAGGGCGCAAAGCCGACGAAGTAAAGATCCTCCACGCCGGCACGTTCGGGTTTGAGCCGCCGCACAGCGGCGCGCAGAAGTTCCGGCTGGGCATAGAGCGCACTTTCGCTGAAGGCCGCCTGCTCCCCGCCGGTCTGGTCCGCCGCCTGGTCCGGATCGGGTGCTGCTTCCCAAAAAAGCTCCGCTGGCAGAAAGTAAACCGGAAGTAGCACGACGATCGCCACAATGGCGGTGGGCGATACGGCCCGGTCGGGCAGCGGAAACGTCAACCGCCGGACCGCCACCCATACGGACACGGCCCACCAGACAAAGGCCATTTGAAAAACCCCGATCTGGCCGAGGATCGCCGGCAGCGTGAACCAGCGATGATCCGCTGCAAACCAGATCAGGCTCGAAACCAGCGTGAGCACGATGCCGATCGAACCCACCAGGATCGGAACGAGCAGCGCATACCTTTCGTCCTTCATGACCCGCGCTACCAGGTATCCGGCCGGGAGAGCCAGCGGCACCCAGAATAATTCCGATGGCAGCGCCTGCAAATCGAAGGTGCCGCCGAAGCCGGCCAGGGCAAATGAGCATGCGCAACTGACGGCGAGACCGGTCAGCGCCATCGCAATGAATTGCATTGCGCTGACGTGGAATGCATACGCAGTCGGCCCGCGAAAAAAAGCCAGGCGCACACCGCCCGCCAGATTCTCGGCCCATGCTTTCACAAGGCTCGGGCCGGGGGATGCATTCATTGAATCGTGTGCATTCATATTGCGGTCTTGATTGGTCTCTAGAGGATCGCGCAGGCACACACAACGGCATAGGAACTACAAAGGCCCGCGCGGCAATGATAAATAAGGAGGTATTTGTCAGATGAAGCGGCGGCTGCGTTTGACCATGATCTCCCGCACCACTTCGACCGAAGCCTGCACGCCCGCCATGTTGGGATTGATCGCGAGCGCCCGTTCGAAATAGTCCAGGGCGCGCTGCAACTCGCCCTTGCGCAGGTAGATTTGTCCGTAACCTGCCAGCACGCCGAAATGTTGCGGATTCCTCTTGAGGACTTCGTCGCAATCCCTCAGCGATAACTCGTCTTCCCCGAGCAGGAAATAAACGGTGGCCCGCTTGTTCCAGGCCTCGGCGAATCCGGGCCGCATGGCGATCACCTGATTGAATGTATCCACCGCAAGCCTCAGGCGGCCATCGCGCATCTGCTCCACTCCGCGTTCGAACAGCCGATCGGTCGCAGCGTCGCCGGAACGGCTCCAGATGGACCAGATCGTCGCTTCGGCCGTGCCGCGGACACGCTCGTCGTCATCGAAGAGACGCGACTGGACCAGGGGCAAATCCTCCTGCCTGCCGATTTCCGCCAGCACTGCGCACGCCGCCAGGCGCAATCCGGCATCCGGGCTGTGCAATTGCGCCAGGGCCAGCTTGCGGGTTTCATCGTCGTTCTGCCGGGCTGCAGAGACGCAGCCGCACGCGAGCACCATGGCAATCGCGGCCATCATGCACCACGTTCGCATCGCTCCGGGCAACTTCCGACACATCATGGCAATCCCCTGTCCAAACGCCTAAAATGCGCCGAGTCGATCCGACGTCATCAAATTCTACTCCGCCGTCACTTCTACTAGGATTCCCGTATGTCGAGATTGTTCCTGATTGGCTTGCTGGCATTTATCTGCGCCCCGGCGATGGCTGCTCCCTACCCGCTGGGCTCCATGACCTGTGCCGACATCGGCAAATTCGCTTCGGAGGCAATGGGCTGGCGCAAGGAAGGCCAGTCGAAGGACCAGGCGCTCGCCGCACTGGAAAAGCGCACCTACAACGATCCGGTCGAGAAAAAGAATCTGACGACCATCGTCGACTTCGTGTTCGGCTCCTACGGCCGCAACTGGAGTGTCGAGAGCGCCGGCAACGTCATGCGCACCGATTGCGAGACGGGACGCTAGACAAGGCGAATCGACACCTCGGCAGTTAGTCTCTCATCAAAACGCTCACCGCAGGGGACGCTGAGGACGCAAAGGAAAAACGTGAAGAATAGAAGAATGGGCAGTCCCATAGCCTGTCAATGTGAGCATCAGATATCGTTCATGCGCACATCAGAGACCCGGAAGAGAATTCCAGATTTGGTTTCCCTCAGCGTCCTCTGCGGTGAGCGCGTTTCATGAATACCCGCCTGGCTCCTCCCGCCCGCCAGGGCATGACACTCGCCGAAGTCGATACCCCAGCGCTCCTGCTCGACCTCGATGCGTTCGAACGCAACCTCGACCGGCTGGACAAATCGCTTGCCGAAACCCGCATACGCGTCCGGCCGCACGCAAAGTCGCATAAATGTCCGGAAATCGCGTTGCGGCAGATGGCGCGGGGGGCCATTGGCGTGTGTTGCCAGAAGGTATCCGAAGCTGAGGCCATGGTGGAAGGCGGCGTGATGAACGTGCTGGTCAGCAACGAAGTGGTCGGCGCGCCAAAACTCGCCCGGCTGGCTGCGCTGGCAAGGCGCGCGCGCATCAGTGTCTGCGTCGACAACGAACAGAACGTTGCCGACCTCGACGCAGCGGCGCGGACCGCAGGCGCGAAGATCGATGTGCTCGTCGAGGTCAATGTCGGCGCGAATCGTTGCGGCGTCGAACCCGGCCAACCGTGCGTCGATCTCGCCCGGCGCATCGCGGCGGCAAAGCACCTGCGCTTCGCCGGCCTGCATGCGTATCAGGGCGCGGCACAACATGCACGCACCCCGGTCGAACGCAAGGCCGCGATCGCCAGGGCGGTGCCGCATGTCAGCCAAACGATCGAAGCGCTGCAGGCCCATGGACTCAAGCCGGAAATCGTGACCGGCGCCGGCACCGGCACCTATCTGCTGGAGGCTGCCAGCGGTGTGTACAACGAGATCCAGCCCGGCTCCTATATCTTCATGGACGCCGACTACAACCGCAATCTCGGCGACGATGGCAGGCCGGTAAATAATTTCGAACAAAGCCTTTATGTGTGGACGACGGTCATGAGCCATGCGACTGCCGAGCGCGCAGTCGTCGATGCCGGCCTGAAGGCGCTGTCAGTCGATCCCGGCATGCCGCTGGTCGCCGACCTGCCCGGCGTTGAATTCCTCAAGGCATCCGACGAGCACGGCGTATTGAAACTGCCGCAGGGATCGCGCCTGGCGGTCGGCGACAAGATCAGGCTCGTGCCGGGCCATTGCGACCCGACCGTGAATCTCTACGACTGGATCGTGGGCATGCGCGGCGACAAGGTCGAATGCCTATGGCCCGTCACCGCCCGCGGGGCTTTCTACTGACTCAAGCCTATTGATTACACCCAACACAGAGGCACAGAGGACACAGAGAAGAACAAAGAACGGGATTGGTGGATATGTGTTCGTCTTTTTCGTAGTTAAGTATCCACCGCAGTCGAATGATGCGAGAACCGAAAGTTACTTTGAAATTTCAGACTTGCTTTCCTCCGTGCCCTCTGTGTCCTCTGTGCCTCTGTGTTGGGTTTTGACTTTGATTGAGATCCTGGGATGAAAAAATCATGGCAGGACCGAAGACTTACCAGTTCGACACGCTGAGCCTGCACGCGGGACAGCAGCCCGATCCGCAGTTCGGCGCACGCGCCCAGCCGGTGTACTTCACGACGTCGTATGTCTTCAAGGACACCGACCAGGCGGCATCGCTGTTCAACATGGAGCGCGCGGGTCATGTCTACTCCCGCATCTCCAATCCGACCAACGCCGTGCTGGAAGAGCGCATCTCGGCGCTGGAAGGCGGCGTGGGCGCCGTTGCCACCGCCAGTGGCCAGGCCGCGATGCATCTTGCCATTGCGACGCTGATGGGGGCGGGGTCGCACATCGTGGCGTCGCGCTCGCTCTATGGCGGCTCGCACAACCTGCTGCAATACACCTTGCCGCGCTTCGGCATCGACACGACCTTCGTGGATCCGCGCGACGTCGATGCGTTCCGCAAAGCGATCCGTCCGAATACGCGGCTCCTCTTCGGCGAAACGCTCGGCAACCCGGGCCTGGACGTGCTGGACATTGAGAAAGTTTCCGAAGTCGCGCATGCGGCGGGCCTGCCGTTGCTGGTCGATTCGACTTTTACCACGCCCTGGCTGATGCGTCCCTTTGATCTCGGCGCCGATCTGATTTTTCACTCGGCAACGAAGTTCCTCGGCGGCCACGGGGTGGCCATCGGCGGCGTGGTCGTGGACAGCGGAAAATTCGACTGGGACAGGTCGGGGAAATTTCCGACTCTGACCGAACCCTACGCAGGCTTTCACGGCATGGTGTTCAGCGAGGAATCCACCACCGCAGCCTTCCTGCTGCGCGCGCGGCGCGAAGGCATCCGCGACTTCGGCGCCGCGATGAGCCCGATGAACGCCTTCCAGATCCTGCAAGGCATGGAAACCCTCGGGCTGCGCATGGAGAAGCACATCGCCAACACCCGGGCCATCGTGCAGTTTCTGGCAAGACATGAAGCCGTCGAAACGGTCTCGTATCCCGAACTCGAATCGCATCCCGACCATGAGCTGGCGAAAAAGATTCTGCCCCGCGGCTGTGGTGCCGTCTTTACGTTCGGCCTGAAAGGCGGCCGCGCGGCGGGACGCCGCTTCATCGAGTCGCTGAAAGTGTTTTCGCACCTGGCCAATGTCGGGGATGCGAAATCGCTGGTCATCCACCCGGCGACGACCACGCATTACCGCATGGATGAAGCCGCGCTGCGCGCCGCCGGCATCACCGAAGGCACCGTGCGATTGTCCGTCGGCCTGGAAAATCCGGACGATCTGGTCGAGGATCTGGGCCGGGCGCTGCATGCCTCCCAGAAAACCTGAAAGCGCAGAATCGATGAAGAATCTTGCAGGTTGCGTTTTGGTTGCAGCAGCCCTGGCGTCCGCCGGATGCAAACAAGAGCAGGCGCCCGGCGTCTATGTCGAAATTTCGCTCAAGAACGATACCGACATCGACAAGTACGTCGTCTTCAATCCGAACATCCGGACCATCGAGGAATGCGAAGCCACGTTCGCGCAATCGTTGCCCACCGTCATGGCGCACCTGCCCGAGGCCATTCCGAAGAACTCGACGGCGACGGGGTGGAAGTGTTATCTGAAAGATCCGACGAAGAAAAAATAATGCAGGTGTGAATTCGCAGGTCCGGCGCAATACAAAATAAGTCAAATGAATTCCAGAGGAGAAGCCCCATGAGACTGCAACACGTCGCAACCCTTGCTTTCGCCGTCACCGCCCTTTGTTCGACCGCGCCGCTGCATGCGCAAGGGCTGTCGACCGCCTCGCCCGAGTCGGTGGGCATGTCCGCGCAGAAGCTCGTCCACATCAAAGAGGCCTTCGCGCAAGAGACCGACAAGGGCAACCTGCCCGGAGTGGTAGTCATGGTCGCGCGCAAGGGCAAACTGGTCTACTCGGAAACGGTGGGATTCCAGAACAAGGAAGCCGGCAAACCGTTGTCGAAAGACGCGATCTTCCGCATCTATTCGATGACCAAGCCGCTGGTCTCGGTGGCGGCGATGATGCTGATCGAAGATGGCAAGATGCAGCTCAACGACGCGGTGTCGAAGTTCATCCCCACCGTGAAAGGGCTGCAGGTCAGCGTGGCAAAGGCCGACGGGGAATTCGCCAAGGTCACTTACACGCAGGTTCCATCCGACCGCGAAATGACGGTGCAGGATCTGCTGCGCCATACGTCCGGCCTCGCCTACGCCAACCTCACGCAAAACTCGCCGGTCAGGGAGGCTTACGCAAAAGGCGGCATCGACGACGATCCCCGCGGCCTGACGCCGGCCCAGGAAATCGAAAGTTTCTCGAAATCGCCGCTCATCCACCAGCCGGGCACCGTCTGGGAATACAGCCTGTCCACCGACATGCTGGGGCGCGTGATCGAAGCAGTGTCGGGCAAGCGGCTGGCCGATTTCATGGAAGAGCGCCTGTTCCGCCCGCTTGAAATGAAGGACACCGGGTTCTGGGTACCGCAGGAGAAAATGTCCCGCCTCGCCGAAGCCCTGCCCATCGATGCTTCCAGCGGCAAGCCGAACAAGTTGTGGGACGTATCCGTGGTGCCCAACAACGATTCGGGTGGAGGCGGCGGCGTATCGACTGCGACAGACTATCTGCGCTTCGCGCAAATGATGGCGAACGGCGGCCAGCTCGACGGCAAGCGCTACCTGAGCCGGACCACCGTCGAATTGATGACCGCCGATCACCTGGGCACGCGCATCCAGGCGCTGTCGCCGATGACGCCGGGCGAAATCCTGCTGAGCACATCGGGTTACACGTTTGGACTCGGATTCGCCGTGCGCCAGGCCGCGGGCGTGGCCGGCGTAGCAGGATCGGCCGGGGAATTCATGTGGGGCGGCTACGCCGGAACGTATTTCTGGGTGGACCCGAAGGAACAACTGGTCGGCGTCTACATGACCCAGGCACCGAGTCCGATCCGCTCTTACTACCGGAAACTGTTCAAGCAGCTCGTTTACTCGGCGATCACCGACTAGCGCTGGCGCGCCGCGCTCACCTTAACCAGGGAGCGCGGTCGCCTCGGCCAATCCCAGCATCACGTTCATGTTCTGTACCGCATTGCCGGAAGCGCCTTTGCCGAGATTGTCCAGCCGCGACACCAGCACAATGTTGTCGTCGTTGCCGAAGACGAAAATATCGTTGCGGTTGGTATCGTTCGATCCGAGCGGGTCGAAAAAACCGTCGTCCAGGTTGGCGTCGCCATTGAAAGGCATGACTTTCACGAATCGTTCGCCGGCGTAGTACTCCGCCAGAATGGCGTGCACGTCCTTCAGCGACAGCTTCTTCGCGAGCAGCCGGCGCGCAAGCGGAACCACGACCGCCATGCCCTTGTAGAAGTCGCCCACGATCGGGTTGAACGCGGGAGCGAAGTCGAGTCCGCCATATTTCTGCATTTCGGGCAGGTGCTTGTGCCTCATGCCCAGCGCGTAGTGGCGCGGAGCGCCGAGCGGAAAGCGCGGGCGTCCCGGCGCCTCGTATGCGGCGATCATCTTCTTGCCGCCGCCGCTGTAACCCGTAAGCGAATGGCAGGTCACCGGATAGTCCCTGGGCACCACCCCGGCCGCGACCAGCGGATGCATGAGCAGGATGAAGCCGGCCGCATGGCAACCCACATTGGCCACGCGCCTGGCACCGCGAATCTTCGCGCGCTGCGCCTTGTTCAATTCCGGCAGGCCGTACACCCACGAAGGATCGGTGCGATGCGCGGTGCTCGCGTCGATCAGCCGCGTGCGCTCGCTCGTCACCAGGGCGGCGGACTCCTTCGCGGCAGCATCGGGCAGGCACAGGAAAGC
>JANXPQ010000037.1 GCA_025357235.1 Betaproteobacteria bacterium | reverse complement strand
TCCAGGCGGAGGCTGCTCTCCGGGGAGGACTCGAGCTCCAGCCGCCATCGGCCGTCGCCTATCAGCAATTGGCCGATTATTACTCTCACCTCGACCGCGTCCCGGAGGCAATGGAGACGATCCGGCAAGGCCTGACTCGTCTTCCCCTGGCGGTCGAACTGCAGCTCATGCTTGCACAGCTGAGCGCTGCAGCGGGCGCGCCGGGCGATGCAATCCAAACCTACCAGGAGGTCCTGAGCAGGCGGCCGGATCTCGACGTCGTCGACTACCGTTTGGGGATGTTGTTCGCCTCGCGAGCCGGAGCCGGAGCCGACGCGCCGCCGGACGGGTTGCGGCGCATCGCGCAGGACATCCGGGCGGACGCTCCATCCGATCCTCTGCAGCTCGAAGCGCTGGGTTGGATCCTCTACCGCGCCGGGGAGAAGGGCCGCGCACGCGAGCTTCTGGAAGCGGCGGTCAAGGGCGCCCCGGAGGAGCCGGGGCCGCACTTCCACCTCGCGGCAGTCTATGCGCAGGAGAAGAGGAAGGACCTGGCTCGCGGGGAGCTGCGCTTGGCGCTGGACGCGCCCCGCCCATTTCCGGAGCGGCTGGAGGCGCTGCGTCTGCTGCGGGAGAGCCGCTGACTCCGCCGTCCACGCGTCGTTCTGGGGGCCTGCGCCGATATGACCCGCAACGTCCAATGCGCTCGACGCGTGCGCCTTCGCTTCGCATCGGCGTCGCCTCCTCCTCATCGGTAGAAGGTGAGCGTGAGCAAAATCGATCCACCCGCCGGGACTTGCGCGCTGACCGGCACCGCGAACCAGCTTCGCTGCGTCGAGGGCGCCAGCTGGCTGCAATCGTCGGCGAAGCAATCAGCGGAGAAGACTACCTCTCCCGCTGGCAGCCCGGCGAGCGACAGCACCGTGGGCGTGCCCGCGGTGTAGCCGAACCGGAACGAAAGGGCGCGCGTGCCGCCGCTGGCGGTGAGCTGCACGCAGGCCACGTCGGCGGGGGCCTTGGCGAGGGACACCTCGACGGTGGCGAGGTCGCCCTCGGGGCCTCCACACCCGGGGGTCAGGACGGTGGCGAAGAGCACCGCGAGGAGGACCGGGTTCATGAATAACCCTTATTGAAGCTTGCGGATGCTCGAGATGTTCGTGTCGGTGACGAACACCTGCGCGCCCTGCGTGTTATCGAAGATGAGCGCGGTAGGCGACCAGAAGCGCGCGGCGGGTGGGCTTCCGTCGGTGCTGCCGTTGATGGTCGCGTTGCCTGCGACGGTGACGACCGCGCCCGTCTGCGGGTAAAGCTTGCGGATGGCAGCGCCGTCGCCGATCCAGAGATTGCCGGCGGGGTCGGTCGCCCTCTCCGCCAACATCGCGGCCGTCCGCGGCCTCGCCGCCGGGTCGGAGAACTTTGAGGGCGACCTTGCGGCCCAGCTGGAGATCCCGCGCTGCGTAGACGACGCCCATGCCGCCCGCACCGACCGGCTCCTCCACCTGGTATCGGCCGGCCAGCGTCCGCTCGCCCTCGTCGGGCCCTGCCTCGGCGAGGAGCAGGCGGCAGTCGTCGCACCCGCGCAGGTGGCTCTCGACGCGCGCCGCGCTTTCCCGATCGAGCCGGCCGTCGAGATATCCGAGCAGCTCGTCCTCGGCGATGCAGGGCATCGCTCACCGTCCGCTGAAGTGTTCGGCTACTCTATCAACGATGGGCGGTTCAAAGTGATCGAGCCGGCTCCAGCCTGGCAAGCCTTCGTCGATGCGGCGCACGCCGCGCATCCCGGCATCGCGCTCGAGCCCGAGGTCTTTGCCGCGCACGTCGAGGCGCGGCGGCGAGGCGAGCCGCTGCAAGCCTTGCACGCAGGCGATCTGTTTCTCGCCTGCGCCTGCGCCCGCGGGCTCGCGCCGGCGGTGTCGGTGTTCGAGCGCGATCACCTCTCGCGCGTGCGCGGCTTCGTCGCGCGGGTCGACTCCGGCACAGCCTTCGCCGACGAGGTGACCCAGCGGCTGCGCGAGCTGTTCCTGATGGGCGGGCTCACCGGATATTCCGGGCGCGGCGCGCTCGCGAGCTGGGTGCGGATCACCGCCGTCCGAACCGCGCTGCGTCTCAAGCGCGAGCAACCGCGCGCCGACGACCTCCCGCAGGCGCTCCGCAGCCCGGTGGATCCGGAGCTCGATTATCTGAAGCTCCGCTACCGCGGTGCATACCAGCAGGCGCTCAAGGCCTTGCTGATGAAGCTGCACTACCTCGACGGGCTGAGCATCGATCGCATCGGCGCCATCTACGGCATGCACCGCTCTACGGTGGCGCGCTGGCGGGCGCGGGTCAGCCGCGCGCTCCTCGACAGCATCCGCGCGCAGGTGTGCAGTGCGCTGCGCCTGAGCGATTCCGAATTCGACAGCGTCGCCTTTGTCGTACGCAGTCAGCTGGTGTTGAGCCTGCGCTCGGCGCTGCAGCGGCCGGAATGATCGTTCCATCGAGGGGCCTCTTCTCGAGGGACGATGTCCGCTGATTCGTCTCGACCCAGTTGCCTCCCGGAACAAACCTCGGGCAGACCTCGACCATGGGCACGCTCAAGGAGGGCAAGGTCGCCGAGGTCGTCATCCTCGAGGCAAATGCGCTCGACGACATCGCCAATACGCAACTCGCCGTCCTGCTCCGCATGATCCGGGAGCTTGGCAAAATCTTGCATGGGGGGCTGCATTGACGCCCCCGTGCGCGCAGCGCAGAGTCTTCCCGACGGAGGGCGCCGGGTGACTTCGCCTTCACGAAATGCCGTGACGCCGGAGCCGGCGGCGCGGTGGACACGGATCAAGGAGCTTTTTGCCGCCGCGCTGGAGAGGGCGCCGCCGTCGCGAGCCGGCTTCCTCGCGGGAGCGTGTCCCGATGACGCCGCCCTGCGCGGTGAAGTGGACACGTTGCTCGCTGCCCACGAGAGTGCTGGACGCTTTCTCGATTCCTCTCCGTCGGCCCGGCCGATAGACGGACGGACGCCAGCGAACGCGACTCCCATCACCCTCGACCACCCGACCGCCCGAGACACGGCCGATGCGAGCACGCAGCCCGGTGCGGAGGGAATCGATCCGGCAGCGCTCAAGCTCGTGTCCTGGGGACTTCGCTTCGCCGACGACGCGACGGAGGCCAGCTACCGCGTCTCGCACGAGCAGTCGGCGGTCCCGTTCGCGCGGGCTGGGGCTATCATCGCCATCTCAGGTTGCGTGGTGACGGCACTGGCCAGTCGGATGATCATCCCGGGAGGCTTGCCGGCCGGTTCGGCGACGTCCTTCGTTCCCTTCGTCACGCTTTGGCTCGCGGTCCTCGTGCTCGCGTCCCGCCCCAGGCTGGTTCGCTGGGTACCGCTGGCCAACGCGCTCGCCTTCGCAGCGGGTGGGTTCCTGGTCGTGGGCGGGTTCTTCTGGATCTTCCGCGTTCCGGAGGCGGCGAACGGCTGGGCCGCCGCCGCGGCCATGTTCGCGCTCACCATCTTCCGGCTGCGACCTTTGCAAGGTGTGGTCGCCGTGTTTCCGTACCTCGTCTTTCACCAGTGGCTGCTGGTCACGGCATTTACCGGGGGGACTCTCGGGCTGTCCCGCATGGTCTGGTACTCGCTCACTCCGTGGATCGCATTTGGAGTCGCGCTGCTGTCGAACATCGCGACCAATCGCTTCACGCGCTTGCAGTACCGGCAGCAGGGCATCATCGATATTCAGCGCGCTGCGCTGGAACGTCTGCAAGCGGAAGCGCGGGCGTGCGAGATCCAGGCGCTCCACGGGGAGCTGCGTCGCCAGGTGGCGGAGCGATCGCGCGATCTGGCGGAGTCGTTGCTGCGGCTCTCGGATGGGTCACACGCACCAGCCCGGCTCGTCCCTGGCGACATCGTCGAAGACCGCTACCGGATCATTCGCATGCTCGGAGAAGGCGGGATGGGCGAGGTCCACGAGGTCGAGCGGCTCGCCGATTACCGCCGCCTTGCGCTCAAGGTGATGACCCGCGCCGCCAATCGCGACGGGCTGGTGCGCTTCGCGCGCGAGGCACAGATCGCAGCGCAGCTCGACCACCCGAACGTGGTGGCCGCGCTCGACGTGGGCGTCACCCGGTCGGGGACGCTCTTTCTGGTCATGCAGCTCGTGGCGGGCACTACATTGGCGGCGCAGCGCCACCGTTACGGCGACGTGCGCTGGGCCGCGCCCATCCTGCTGCAGATCGCGCGGGCGCTGGCCGCCATGCACGCTCACGGAATCGTCCACCGCGATTTGAAGCCCGCCAACGTCCTCATCGACGGCTCCGCGGTGAAGGTCGCTGACTTCGGGATCGCGAGCCTCGCGGACGTCGACACCAGCCAGGGAAGACATGGCGGCCTGACGCGCACCGGGGCCGTCATGGGCACGCCGCTCTACATGGCACCGGAGTTGGCACAAGGCGCGCGAGGAGCGAAGCCGATGGCCGACGTCTTCAGTCTCGGCGTCGTCGCCTATGAATTGCTCGCCAATCGACTTCCGTTCCCATCGCCGGTGGTGCTCGAGGCGCTGGGCGGGCGCGCGCTGCCTGCACTGATGCCGCTTGCCCAGGCCGCTCCGGGGACGCCAGCGGCGCTGGCGGGGTTCGTCGATCGCTGCCTTTCGGAGTCGCCTGAGGCGCGACCCACGGCGGAAGACCTGGTCCAGTCGCTCGCAGCCGAAGTGTGAGCCGTCATCAGCAATTCTGAAGTATGGTGCATACTGGCAAGCCACTCTGGTTCAAGCAGCAGTGCAGGCTCCCTACGCAGGCTGGAACGCAAGCGCCGATGCATGCTCCCGCTTGGCAGACCTTGTATGAAAGAGGATTTGCCGAGCAGTCCACGCATCCAGGCCCGCAGCAGGTTTCGGTGTCGGGATCGCATTGATTCGTGGCCGTGTTGAGATGGTAGTTGAGATTGCAAGTGAAGCCGCAGCTCGTGCCGTTGCAATTGGCCGTGGCGTTCGCAGGCGGAACGCACGCCGTGCAAGATGCTCCGCACGAATCAATGCTGGTGTTGATGGCGCAGTTGCTCCCGCAGGCGTGGTAGCCGGAGTTGCATGAGAATCCGCAGCTCGTTCCGTCGCAGGTTGGCCCCGCGTTTGCTGGCGGTGTGCACGCCGTGCACGATGATGGGCCGCAGGAGTTCACGCTCGCGTTGGAGACGCACACTCCGCCGCAGTTGTGGAAGCCGGTCTTGCAGGTGAAGCCGCAGCTCGTTCCATCGCAGGTCGGATCGGCGTTTGCCGGTGCGGAGCACGGCGTGCAGGACGGGCCACACGAATTGAGATTGGCGTTCGAAACGCAGGCGTTGTTGCAAGCGTGGTTTCCCGATGGGCAAGTGGAGCAAACAGCGCCCGAGCAGTACGCCGAGGTGCAGTCGTGCGCGACCAGGCACTGCTTGCCCGCGGCGCAGGGCGAACAGCTGCCACCGCAGTCGACAGCGGTCTCGTCGCCATCCTTGACGGAATCGGTGCAGCTCGCCGGCTTCTCAGTAGTGAAGCGCCAACTGTAATTGGCGACGAGCGGCGTGCCGGCGGCGTCCCTGGCGTCGGTGGTAATGGTCGCGGTGTACAAAGTGCCGAGCGCGAGCGCGGCTGCCGGCACGAACGTGGCCGTCACCCCGTGGTAGGTCACGGTGCCCGAAACACCCGGGGCAATCGTGAAGTTGGCCGTGCTGATCGAGGCGGGCGACATCGCCTTCGAGAACGTCGCGCTCACGGTCGTGTGGATGGCGATTCCCGTTGCGCCGTCGCCGGGATTGGTGGAGCTGACCGCCGGCGCGGCCTGCGTCTGGGGAAGGGTCGTGAAGCTCCAGCTGAAGCTCGTCGCAATCGGATCGCCCGATACATTCTCCGCCGCTTTGGTGATGGTCGCCGTGTAGGTCGTGCCGGACGCGAGCAGCTCGACCGGCATGAATTTGACCGCGCCACCGTTGACCTGCACCGAGCCGGCGACCACTGGAGATAGCGTGAAGGTCGAGCCGGTGAAGGAGGCGGCCCTCATCGGCTCCGAAAACGTGGCGATGATGGTGGTATCGCGGGCGACGTTCGTCGTCCTGTCTGCCGGGATGGTGGAGATGACGGTCGGCAGCGTGGCGTTGCCGCCCCCGCACCCGGCGAGCGCGCAGGTCATTGGGAGAGCGATCCAGTTGCGCATGATTTTCCTCGCTGCATGAGCTGTTGGAATGCCCGGACAATGAGGAAGCGCAATCCACAGAAAAACGGCTCACGCGACTTCGCGAATCGCCCTGGTGAGCCGGTTTCCAGGCATTCCGCGCGTTCCTCAAACAGGAGGCGTTATGCGTCGCGCAGCAATACAGGCAGTCAGCGGAGGAACCGGTCGGAAGCGACTCGCCCTTGCGGCGATCATCATCGGCTGCGCGGCCTGTGGAGGCTCGGTGCCCCAGGTGATCGTGGATGCCATCGTTCCATGTACAGACGGGGACTGGCGCTGCAACCACAACGTAGTCGAAACGTGCTCTACCTATAGCCACCTCAACGATCCTGCGTATACCTATTGGGAACAAACGGAGGATTGCTCGAAGTCCAGCCGGACCTGCACGGACTCCCCTCAATACTGCGTGGCAGAACAAGGGTACTCCCAAGTTTGCTGTAAGTGAAAACGCGGAGAAAACAGGCCGGCCACCTTCCGGGCCCCAAGCGATGCAGCTTGTCGGCAAGCTATTGCTGCTCCGCCAACTTCAGTTTTCGAAGCATTGCCTTGAAGCGAGGGTCGTCTCTTAGCGGACGCAGAAATGGGTCGTAGAGGATCCACGAGGTGAGTTCCTCAGAGTCGGCGCGGTACTGACGTTCAAGCCAGTCAAACGCTCGGTCTTTGTTACCGCGGAAGGCATGAAGCTGAGCGATGTCGACGGGATCAAGCGAGCCGGGATTGGTCTCCAGGGACGCGAGGAGAGCGTCCGCCTCACCGGTCCGCCCGAGAAAGACGCATTCCAATACCCGAACCCACTGCCGCTCCGCGTCGGTTCGCGCGTCGCGCTTCAGGAACTCGAGCGCCTCCGCGGGCCTGTCGAGCATCATCAACGCCCTTCCCAGCCCCGCGTTCACGAACATGCTGGTCGGCGCGAGTTCGAGCTCCTTCCGAAAGATTCCTTCGGCGGCCGCCGGGTCGCCATTCGCAAGGAGCGCTTGCCCAAGAACCTGCATGATGTTGACGTTCAGCGGGTCTATCGCGAGCGCCTGCTGCAACAGGCGAATCTGCTCGTCGATCCGACCCTTCCGGGCGACGGTGCTGGCGAAGTGGTTGATAGCGTCGGCGCTGCGCGGGTTGATTTCCAGCGCACGGCGGAACTCCGCGGCGGCTTTCGAGACATCATAATCGGGCCACTCATAGACGCGCCCGAGCGCAATATGAGTCTCCGCTAGATTGGGATCCAGCGCGACTGCCTTTTCGGCCGCCCGGCGTCCCTCCAGCCGCGCGCTCTCCATCTGTGCAGCGGGGATCAGCTTGAGTCGGGCCTGGAGGAGCTTGGCCCGCGACAATTGGGCCCAGGCCTTGGCAAATGCCGGGTCCAGTGCAACCGCGCGCGTCAGCAGCTCAACAGCTCGGGCGGTACCGGACTCCGAGCCCTGGAAGTAAAGGAAGGAGGCCCGGAGATACAGATCGTTCGCTTCGACGCTCTGCGTGCCTGCCGTGGCAGGCAGCCCGTCCGCCAGCAGCGACACCTTGAGCGCCTTCACGACGGCGCCGGCGATCTCGTTCTGCAACTTGAACACGTCACCGAGTTTCGAGTCGTAGATCTCTGACCAGATGTTGTAGCCGCTGTCGATGCGGATCAACTGCGCGGTCACGCGGAGCGTATTTCCCGATTTGCGGACGCTGCCTTCAAGCAGATGCGTGACGCCCAGAGCCTTGGCAATGTCGGCAATGGGCGACTGCTTGCCCTTGAAGTAGAACGACGATGTGCGCGGCGGAACGCGTAGCTCCGGGATCTTCGTCAGCAGGTCGATCAGTTCCTCCGACAGCCCGTCGGAGAAATACTCCTGGTCCTTCGTCTCGCTCATGTCCACGAACGGCAAGACGGCGACCGACGGCGGCGCGCGGACGTCCGATGCTGGCGGCACGGCGTTCGACTTCGCCTTGAACGCCTCGTCGCTGCTCGCGAAGGAAAGGTGCGCGCCGGCTCGCAGGAAGAAATACCAGACCACGCCGGGAGAAGCGGCGAGCAGGCCGATGCCGACCAGCACCAGTGCGAGGCGCGTTCCCGTCAACCCTTCCGTCGCAGTGACAGTTCGTTCGATGCGGCCCGCGTTCACGTCGAAGATCCAGGCGAGACTGATGACGACGGGGAAGCCAACTGCGAGCGCGACCACGACGTAGGAGAGGACCGCGTCGGGCCAGTGCAGACCGTGCATCACCGGTTCGACGATCTGGAGCACCGCGAAGGCGGCGATGCCGTAACCCACCAACGCGCGAAAGACGCGGCGGCGCTGTAGCTCCCCAATCAATGAGTCTGGTCGCGGGCCGGTCGTCGTAGCCGGAACACTCGCGAGCTGGAAGGCGAGATCGTGCGCCGACTGGAAGCGCTCCTGCGGTTTCTTTTCCAGGCAGCGACGCACGATGCGGTCGAGTTCGACCGGCACGCTCTCCGGCAACTCGCGCGGCTCGTCATTGAGAATCGCGTTGCCGGTCTCGACCGGCGTCGGCCGATCGAAGGCGAGCTTGCCGGTCAGCCTCTCGCTGAGGATCGCGCCGAACGCGAAGATGTCGCCGCAGTGATCGGCAGGCTCCCCGCGCACCTGCTCGGGAGACATGTAACCGACGGTGCCCATGACGGCGCCGGCCTGCGTGACGGGCTTGCCCTTCGGCGCCTCCCCTTCATGGACCAGCTTGGCGATGCCGAAGTCGAGGATCTTGAGCCGGCCCTCGTCGGTGATGAAGAGATTCTCCGGCTTCAAGTCTCGGTGGATCACGCCCTTGTCGTGCGCCGCGGAGAGGCCCTGCGCGAGTTGAAGTGCGAGATCGATCACCTTGCGCAGCGGGAGCGGTTTTCCTGTGAGCCGCTCGCGCAGCGTCTCCCCATGCAGCAATTCGGAGACGATATACGGAGCGCCTTCGTGCGATCCAACGTCGTGCACCGCGAGGATGTTCGGATGGTTCAGCGAGCCGGCGGCCCGCGCTTCCTGCTCGAAGCGCCGAAGCCCCATTTCATATTGCGCCCCGGCGGGCAAGACTTTGATCGCCACCTCGCGCCCAAGCCGGGTATCTCGCGCCCGATACACCTCGCCCATTCCGCCGGCGCCGATAAGCGCGACGATTTCGTACGGACCGATGCGAGCTCCGGCGACGAGCCGGTTGCGCTCAGCGTGCGCAAGACCTCCACGCGATTCCAGAAAATCTCCGGCCTGGTCGTGTGCGGAAAGAAGAGTCTGGACCTCGCTGCGCAACTCGCGATCGTTGCCGCACGCTTCGGCCAGGAATTCTGCTCTCGCCGCCGGCGCCTTCTCCAGCGGCGCAGCAAACAGCTGCTTCGCGCGGTCCCAGTCCTCTGCCTGCTCGGGCGTCATCGCCGGGTCATTTCCCGATAGAGCCAGGCCCTGGCCACGCTCCAGTCGCGCTTCACCGTTGCTGGAGAGATGGAGAGGACCTCTGCCGTTTCCTCGATGCTCAGGCCGCCGAAGTAGCGCAGCTCTACGATCCGGGCCCGCGAAGCATCGAGGGCGGTCAAGCCGTTCAGGGCGTCGTCGAGCGAAATGAGATCGACGTCGCGGCGATCGCCGGCCGCCACCGTTTCGTCGAGCGAAAGCCTGAGAGCAGGCCCGCCGCGTCGTGCGGCGTGACGCCTGCGCGCGTGGTCGACCAGGATTCGTCGCATCGTCTGGCCTGCGATGGCAAAGAAATGGGCTCGGTTCTGCCAGCGGACGCGATTTTGGTCGATCAGCCTCGCATAGGCCTCGTGGACGAGCGCCGTCGGCTCGAGAGTGTGGCCTTGCCGTTCGCGCCGAAGACACCGCTGCGCGATCTGGCGCAGCTCTTCGTAGACGAGCGGAACGAGCTTTGTTAGCGCCTCCGCTTCGCCGCCGTTCCACGCGACGAGCAGATCGGTAACTTTTCCCGGCGAAGACATCCCGCGCCTCCCCCGCTCGACTGACTCTGCGCCCGCCCAGCGGGGGCGTCAAACGGCGCCCAAGTGCTCGCTCCAGCGGCCCACTGCACCGGGGGAATCGCTGATGGATGGCTCGCCGCCGCGCCCCCCTTCGCGTCCAGCTTAACGATGAGGGCGCGCGCCCGGCCGGTGAAGACGGCTTTCACGCAGGAGACGTTCGAGGGGACCTGGACGATGGCCAGCACCGTGTCGGTCAGGTCCTCCTCCTGCCCACCGCTGGCGCAGAGCAGCGCCAGCATCGCGACCGCGTGCACGGCTACAGCTTGCGGATCACGGCGACGTGGTCGGTCAGAAAGGCGGCGCCCGAGGAGTCGATCACCGCGATGAAGAGCGTCGTACGGGCGAACGCCATCGGGAACATGCGTGTCTTCGTCGTTGTGGTCCTCGAGCTAGAAGAGCGGGCAGGGATACGGCCCGCGCACCGGCTTGATCCCGTCGTCGTCGCCGTCGCAGCTCGGACCGTCGACGTTGATCTGATCGTTGAAGTTCGTGAAGCAGGCGGGGAGAACGCCGGTGAAGATGATGACGGCCGGCGACGAGCCCGTGTTCGTCACCTGGTGCACCACGCCGGGCGGCTCGTGGAATGCCTGCCCCGCCCGGTGGACTACGGGCTTCGTGCCGCAGCCGCGCTCCTCGGGCAGCTCCCCGCTGACGACGATGACCCACATGTTTCCCGGGTGGTAGTGCCACGGGTCGCCCGAACCGGGATCGAAGGTAGCCATTCCCTCCTCGACGAGATGGCCGTCGGGCAGAAAGCCGATCCCGCCTGGAGTGAACGTGTCGGCGCGAGCCATGAACGCGAGCAGCAG
>JANXPQ010000035.1 GCA_025357235.1 Betaproteobacteria bacterium | reverse complement strand
CGTTCAGTTCCGCTTCGCAACCGCTGCAGCTTCCCGCGGAGACGCAGCGCAGGCGTAAGGAGCGGCCGAAGAGACGCAGGGATTCCCGGTTCATGGCGGTGGCCAACTTCAGTTCGCCCGCGGCGGTGCGTAGGTCCTCGCGCCGGCGGGTCGCCATCGCGACGATAATGTTCTCGCGCCGCAGGATGTACTCCGAGCGGGCAAGCTCGAGTACCAGCATCTTATTGAGGCTCGGGATGGCGGTGAAGTCGAACGTGTCGAAGCTCTTCACCGCCGGGAACCGTGCCGCCCGGATCCGCCGCTCGACCATCCGCCGTTCACGATCGATCAGCTCGAGTTCAATCAGCCGCAGCAGATAGCGGGGATGATCGACACCATCACGCGCGCATTCTCGCGCGACCTTGTCATACTCGCGCAGTACCGTCGGCAGCTTCAGCTGCTTGAGATGATGGGCCAGCAGGACCTGTGGAGTACCGCTCATCGTTCCCGCCGGCATCGCGTCAAGCCCGGTCATGCCGCCAGTTCCGGAATCAGCGCCGTATAATCGGCCGCCGATGTTGTCTTCACCGTCAGCCTGGGCAGATGCGGATAGGCCGTCAGGTCGAGACGGGCGGGTCGCCGTTCGATGCGCGCCAGCGCGATCAGCTTGACCGCATCGAAGCCAATGGCGCCGAGCCGGATCGCCTCGGTCACGGCGGTGGCCACGATCGCCTGCGGCATCGCCTCTAGCAGCCGCAACACCTGGATAAACTCCCGCTTGCCGCGGTTGCCCATGCGAGCTTCCAGCAGGTGGCGCAGATGCTGGAATATCTCGGGCAGCGCCCAGCCCTGCAGAGCCGCCGCCTGATCGAGGGCATTCGGCTTGGTCTCGATCAACGCAAGATAATGCAGCGGATTGGCCACGAACTCGCCCTCACCATAGGAGCGCGGATGCCGGGCGATAACGGTGCCCGCACAGAGGATCGCGACCTCGTCGACGAAGCCCTTCACGACGACGTCCTGGAAGCCATAGGCCGTCGGCACAGAGTAATCATTGCAGCGGTAGCGGACCAACGCGGTCGACGAGACCCGGCCCGCACGCTTCTCGCACGGTTCCAGCGGCACGACGGGAAGATCGCGTAGCGCCGCCAGGTCAGCGACGAGCCGCTCGCCGATGGTCTCAGCGTGACGGCCGGCCCGTTCGGACTGACGCCGGCGGCAGCGCTCGGCCAGCATCGCGTTCAGATCGTCGTAGCTGGCCGCAATCGGGATCGGCGTCATAAAGTTCGCGCGCGCGTATTTTACCAGCCCCTCGACCTTCCCCTTGTCATTGCCCTTGCCGGGACGACCGAAGCGATCCGCGAACAGGTAATGGCTGACCAACTCGGTAAACGCCCGTGTGCGCTCCCGCTTGCCGTCGCCGCAGATCTTCGCCACCGCAATCTTGAGGTTGTCGTAGAGGATCGACAGCGGCACGCCGCCGATGAAGGCAAAAGACGCGACGTGGCCGTCAAGAAATGCCTCGGTCGTCTCCCGTGGATAGGCCTTCACGAAGCAGGCGTCCGATTGCGGCAGGTCCATGCAGAAAAAATGAATCTTCTGGCGTACCCCACCAATCACGCCCACCGCTTCGCCGAAATCCACCTGCGCATGGCCCGGCGGATGCGCCAACGGCACGAAAGTCTCTCGTCCGCGCTCCCGCTCGATCCGCACATAATCCTTGACGACGGTGTAGCCGCCCGTGAACCCATGCTCGTCGCGCAGACGCTCGAAAATCCGCTTGGCCGTGTGACGCTGCTTCACCGGCGCCGTCCGGTCGGCCTCCAGGATCGCCTCGATCGCCGGAATCAGGGGCCCCAGCTTCGGCTTCTCCGCCGGTCGTTGCCGCACATAGCCCGGCGGCATCGAGAACCGGCACATCTTCGAGACCGTCTCTCGGCTCAACCCAAAAACACGAGCCGCTTCCCGCCGGCTCTTGCCATCATTGAAAACAAATTGCCGAACTGCCGCGTAAACCTCCACCACGTACATTCCTTCGGCTTCCCTTCGTCCAGACGACAAAGGAACGCCTTACCACTGGCTGGATTTTACTCCGCCGCAGCCGCACATCGCCGCCGCTCCAGTGGCCAACTATTCCACCGCCGCGCACAGCCATCCCATCGATGACGATGAGGCCGCGAATGCCGCCTTGGTCGAACTGCTGACGCTGGGCGCGCGTGCGATGCTGCTGAAGGGCGGCCACTTGCAGAACTCAGCCGGGATGGTCGATCGCTATTCCGACGGCCAGACACGGGCCGAATTCGCACACGACCGTCTCGACGTCGAAGGCCATGGCGCCGGCTGCACCCTCGCCTCGGCGATCGCGGCCAACCTGTGCCGGGGCATGCCGTTGCTCGCCGCCTGCGAGGCCGCGACCGATTACGTGCATGGCGCGCTTCGGCACGCCACCCGTCCGGGCCGCACTCGGGTAGCGGTGCTCGATCACTTCTGGCAGTTGCGCGGGTAGGATGCGGCGACCCGTCAGGCACAGCGATCGCGAAGGCGGCGATGCGCCCTGCCCTCCCGCTACTGCGCACGTATATGTTGAGTCAGAGTAAAAAATAGGGGTCGAGAAGGGCGGTCGCCCTCCCCGCCCTCCGAACCGTGCGTGCGGTTCTCCCGCACACGGCTCTCCAGTCGGTGGTTTCCTCATCGGGGTCGGCTTGCTTGAGCGTGGGCCTCGGTCATCGTGAACAGTCCCATGTCGGCAAAGAACGCATTGGGCCAACGGTGATGGTCGGCGAGCGTTTGCCCAGCCCCGGGTCGCTTCTGTTGCTTGCGCAGCAGCGTGCGCAACCGGCGCCGCACAAAGCCATCCATGCCGTCGAAGGTCCACGAATGAGCGTGCTTGAAGTAGCCGTACCAGCCCTGGCCTTTCTCCCGACAATCCCTCACGTGCGTCTTGTCCGGGTTGAGAATCAGAGCATTCGCCTGCACCCACGCCTGCACTGCGGCGAGCCCCGCCCGCGCTTCACCGGCCGTTTGACACAGCACGACGAAGTCATCAGCGTAGCGCACCATCCGATATCCGCGCTCCCGCATCCAACAGTTCAAGGGGTGTAGGTAGATGTTCGCCAGCAGCGGGCTGATCACCGCACCCCGCGGTGTACCCCCAGTTGGCGTCCAGCGTTGTACTCCCTTGACGATGTCCTGACGCAGAAACATCCCGAGCAAAGAAAGCAGCCGGCCATCGCTCATGTGCTTCGCCCTCTGTTCAGTGCTCGACTTCCACGCTGCGATTTCCACTTGGTCGAGGAACGCCCATTGCACGGGATCGTCTCGACTCAGCCGGTTGGCCTTGCCGTGCCAAATGTGTCGCGTCAACTCGCGCATCTGCCAGTTCACAGAGGTAAAGCCAACCAGAAAGGCGTTCCGCGGGAATTCTTGCATAAGCAAAGTAAAGCTTTCCTTCGGCAACTCTGCTCGCAGCTCCAGCCCATGATCCTTGGGTGCATAGTGATATAGACCCGGGAATGGCGAAAGGCTTGGGACTGTGTCAATCAGCAAATAACCTTCGGTCGGGTGCAGATTGCCGCTCGAGGGGTTGGTTCGAAGCGCCCAGCGGACCTCACCGGCTTGCTTCCAAGCCGAAATCGCCTGCGAATATTCGAGAAAACGCGAAAGGGCGCGGACGGTGACTGGCGCGCTCGCTCCAGGGAGATACAAGTCTTCGTATAGTGGCGAGAGCAGCGCCTCGTCAGGTTTCAGGAGCGGTAAGGGAATGAGTGGAGATCCCTCGTATCGTCGAAACGGATCCGGCTGATTCGCCCAGTCCATCGCGCGCAGGTACGAACTCAGCGTGGAGGTGCACCCCGATGCGTAAAGTGCTCTCAGCGACCCACCCGGCGTAGCGATATGGGATTAAATTTCATCGGGAGCATACGCCTTGATCGCGATAGCATGAATTTCACGTTCCAGCATGTCGCCGAGCGCGGCGTGTATCAAGCGGTGGCGCGCCTGCGCCGACTTCCCACTAAAAAGCGGCGAGACGATAGTCAACTGAAAATGTCCGCCGCCGGTTTTTGCACCCTCGTGCCCGGCGTGCCTTGCGCTGTCGTCGATCAGATCGACGCTGTCGGGCGACAGCACCGCAAGCTTTTGCTCAATGCGCTCGAAGGTATTCAAGCCGGCAGTCGTAAATCGGTCAGGCGCTTGATTCATTTTTCACCTTTCGCGTTTCATTACCTGTATGCCGCATCATCCGCCCTGTCTTTTGCGATCTGCTCTTCGTAACGATCGCCGATCGCCAGCAGCATTTCCTTAGTGTAGATCAGGTCGCCGCGCTGCTCGCCGTGATATTCGAGGATGCGCGTCTCGACGATCGCGTCGACCGGGCAGGCTTCCTCGCATAAACCGCAGAAGATGCACTTGGTGAGGTCAATGTCGTAGCGTGTGGTGCGGCGCGTGCCGTCGTCGCGCAGCTCGGACTCGATCGTGATCGCGAGTGCCGGGCAAACGGCCTCGCACAATTTGCACGCGATGCAGCGCTCCTCGCCGTTCGGGTAGCGGCGCAGCGCATGCAGCCCGCGGAAGCGCGGGGACTGCGGCGTCTTCTCCTCGGGGAACTGCACCGTGATCTTGCGCGCGAACAGGTGCCGGCCGGTCAGCATCATGCCCTTGAGTAGTTCGAGAAGGAGGAAAGTGCGGAAGAAATGGCGGATGCGGTCGATCATAACGGCCTCACTTCCATCAGACCCACAGTGGCGTCTGCATCCATATGCCGAGGACCAGGATCCACGCTATCGTCAGCGGCACGGACGATGCACATGATCTTGACCAGCGTCCACACTGCCGGCCAGGTCGGGCCGAACCAGGACTGCGGGTAGGCCAGCAGGGTATCCAGCATCACACCGTCACCTTCTGTTGCGCGGCGACGCGCTCGGCGCCGATCGTGCCGAACATCGCGCCGAGACCCGCGGTTTCCTCACGCGCGGCCGCGAGTCGTATGCAATCCGCCGGCAGCTTGTCGTCCATCGCATACGGCACGACCGCCTCGCCGACGCCCTGCCGCACGCGTACTTGATCGCCATCGCGCAGGCCCAGCTTTTCTGCAAGCGCACGGTTCATGGCCGCCACGGGCGCGGCGGCATCGCGCGTTTTCTGCAGCGACGGCGCACGGCGCACAATAGCGTCCGCCGCATAGATCGGCACTTCGGCGATACGCTGCAAGCCGCCGGTTTGCACCGGCGCAATCGGGTCCAGCCGGGAGATGTTGTATAAGTTATTTATTATATTTGATATTTCTTCCTTGCCACCCAACGCCTCACGCTTCACGTCTTCCGCGCTGTCATGATTGAAACCACTCACGCCCAGCAGGTTGCCGAGCACGCGCAGCACTTTCCACGCCGGGCGCGTTTCGCCCAGCGGCTTTACCACACCGTTGAAACTTTGCACCGTGCCTTCGGTGTTGATGAAGGTGCCGGCGGTTTCCGTGAACGGTGAAATCGGCAGCATCACGTGCGCATAATCGACCGCCTGATGCTGATAGGGGCTCAGCGCCACCACCAGTTCCGCCTGTTTCATTGCGGCGAGCGCCTGCTGCGGATCATGCGTGTCGAGTTCGGCTTCGACACCGAGCAGCAGATAAGCCTTGAGCGGATCCCTGAGCATTGCCTGTGCGTTCTTGCCCGCAGTCGCGCCAAACGGTACCGCGCCTGCAACATAAGCACCGACACTGTTCGCCGCCTCGCCAAGAAATCCGCAGCGCGCGCCCGTGACTTCCGCCAAGGCCTGCGCCAGCGCGTGCAGTTGCGAAGCTGCGGGATGATGCTGCGCGAGATTGCCGAGGAAGACCGCGGCGTTCTTGCCGGAAGCAAGGCTGTCCGCAATGCGTTGCGCCACCTCAGATACCGTCACGCGTTCGACGGCACTGCGCACTGCTTCGGGCAGCACAGCGTTCTTCGCCTGCGCGGCGGCCTTGAGCACCTGTGCCAGCATGTCAGGTATGGCGGCAGGCGAAACAATCGCCTTGTACGCAACGCGCAGCAGCTGATCGTCATCGACGGGATTGATCAGGTTGAGCTGGGTGAGTTTTTTCGTCGCCTGGCGCAGCCGGTTCGCAATCAGCGGATGGTCCTTGCGCAGCGTGGAGCCGACCACCAGCACGCGGTCGAGCGCATTGATGTCAGCGATCTTCATGCCAAGCCAGGGCGCGCCGGCCATCTTGCCGTCGGCGCTAAAATCCGCCTGCCGCAGGCGAAAATCGATATTGCCCGAACCCAGGCCGCGCATGAGCCTGGACAGCAGATACAGTTCTTCCAGAGTCTGGTGCGGTGTAGCGAGCGCGCCTATGCTTTCCGTGCCGTGCGCTTCCTTGATGCGCTTCAGCTCGTTCGCGACGAATTCGAGCGCCGCCTGCCATTCGACTTCACGCCAGGCGCCGTTCTGCTTCAGCATAGGCTTTGCCAGCCGCTGCTCGGAATTCAGACCCTCGTATGAAAAGCGGTCCTTGTCGGATAGCCAGCACTCGTTGATCGCGTCGTTCTCACGCGGCAGCACGCGCATCACGCGGTTCTGCTTCACTTGCACCGCCAAGTTGGAACCGAGGCCGCAATGCGGACTCACCAACGGACGGCGCGTCAATTCCCAGGTGCGCGCGCTGTAGCGGAACGGCTTCGAGGTCAGCGCACCGACCGGGCATAGGTCGATCATGTTGCCCGACAGCTCGGAATCGACGGTTTTGCCGCCAAACGCGATGATTTCGACGCGCTCGCCGAGGCCGATCATGCCGAGCTCCATGATGCCGGCGATTTCCTGGCCGAAGCGCACGCAGCGCGTGCAGTGGATGCAGCGCGTCATGTCGGTCGCGATCAGCGGCCCCAGGTTCTTGTTGACTACCACGCGCTTGTCTTCCTCGTAGCGCGAGCCGCTCGCGCCGTAACCGACCGCAAGGTCCTGCAACTGGCATTCACCGGCCTGGTCGCAGATCGGGCAGTCGAGCGGATGGTTGATCAGCAGGAACTCCATCACGCCTTTTTGCGCGGTCACCGCCTCCTCGGAATGCGTGAACACCTTCATGCCATTGGTCACCGGCGTCGCGCACGCCGGCAGTGGCTTCGGCGCCTTCTCGACCTGTACCAGGCACATGCGGCAGTTGGCAACGATCGACAGCTTCTTGTGATAGCAGAAATACGGGATGTAGATGCCGGCCTGGTGGGCAGCGTCCATCACCGTGCTGCCATCAGCCACTTCGAGTTTCTTGCCGTCTATTTCGATTTCTAGCATAACTGCCTCGTAGCGCAGGCGACCTCGCCTACCATCAAAGCCAGGTTTCCGATTAAAAAATTGCAGGCGAGTTCGCCTGCGCTACCTTTACACATAGGTCTGAACCAGGCACTGCTTGTGATCGATATGGTGCTGGGACTCGTCGCGATAATGCTGGATAAACGCGCGCACCGGCATCGCCGCTGCATCACCGAGCGCGCAGATGGTACGGCCCTGGATGTTGTCGGCAACGTTGTTCATAAGATCGAGATCCTCGGGCTTGCCATTGCCATGCTCGATGCGGTCGACCACGCGATACAGCCAGCCGGTGCATTCATCGGTCGATCTCACCAAAGACAATATCTTGCGTGCCGATGATGGCGACCACGTCGGCAAGCATATGACCGCGCACCATTTCGTCGAGCGCCGCCAGATGCGGAAAACTCGGCGCGCGGATTTTCAGCCGGAACGGCTTGTTGGCGCCGTCTGAAATCAGGTAAATGCCGAATTCGCCTTTCGGGGCTTCGACCGCGGCATAGGTCTCGCCCGGCGGCACGTGCATGCCTTCGGAGAAGAGCTTGAAGAAATGGATCATCTCTTCCATGTTCTGCTTCATCGTGACGCGCGACGGCGGCGCGACTTTGTAACTATCGGTTATCACCGGGCCGGGATTGTTGCGCAGCCATTCGATGCACTGTTTGACGATACGGTTCGACTGGCGCATCTCCTCGATGCGCACCAGGTAACGGTCGTAGCAGTCGCCGGTGACACCGACGGGTATGTCGAACTCCATCCGGTCGTAGACCTCGTACGGCTGCTTCTTCCTCAGATCCCACTCAACCCCCGAGCCGCGCAACATGGGACCGGTGAAGCCGAGCGCTATCGCGCGCTCCGGCGAGACCACCCCGATGCCCACGGTGCGCTGTTTCCAGATGCGGTTGTCGGTGAGCAGGGTCTCGT
>JANXPQ010000022.1 GCA_025357235.1 Betaproteobacteria bacterium | reverse complement strand
CGGTGCTGCTCTATCCGGTGCCGTACCTCACCGTATATATCTTCCTGCTGTGGCTGTTCGGACGCACCTTGAGGCCCGGGCGGCAGCCGCTGGTCACGCTGCTTGCGACCCATGTCCATGGCGAACTCCCTGGCGAGATCGCCCGCTATACGCGCCAGGTGACGTGGGCATGGTGCGCCTTCTTTGCGGTCATGGCGCTGACGTCGATGCTGCTGTTCCTGCTGGAACCGCTGCCGGTCTGGTCGGTGTTCAACAATCTGCTGAACCTGCCGCTGGTGGTAGCAATGTATCTCAGTGAATATGCGTGGCGGCTGCGGCGTTTTCCGAACTTTTCCCACGCCTCCATCGCCACTGTGTTCCGCGCCTTCCGCAATTTCGATTTCAACCGGCCTGCGGCCGGCCGCTGATCGCATGGCGCAAGTCGCGGCCATCAGCCATGCCGATGCGGCCGATGTGGTTGCCTACAGTGGCGCACGGCCGTTAACCGCGGCGCGATTCCTTGCCGACGTGGAGCGGGTCGCGGAACAATTGCCCGCGCGTTCCCATCTGGTCAATTTCTGTGTCGATCGTTACCGCTTCGCGGTCGGATTGATCGCGGCGCTGGTGCGCGGGCAGGTGAGCCTGCTGCCGCCGAACCAGACGCCGGACATGCTGCGTCAACTGCAGCGCGACTATGCGGGCCTGTATGCGCTCAGCGATTCATCGCAGGAATCCGTTGCGATCGAACAGGTGATGTATCCGCAAGCCACGCAAGAATCCGCGCGCCATTCCCCGTTACTGCAGTTCACAGTGCCGGCGTTTGCCGATGACCAGGTTGCGGCCGTCGCTTTTACGTCCGGTTCCACCGGACTGCCCACTGCGCATCGCAAGACCTGGGGTGCGCTTGCGCGCGGCGCAATGGCCGAAGCCGAGCGCTTCAATCTGCACGTCGACGGCAAGGCGACATTGGTCGGTACGGTGCCGCCGCAGCACATGTACGGCCTGGAATCGACCGTATTGATGGCGTTACGCGGTGGGCTCGCACTCCATGCCGGCCGGCCTTTCTATCCGGCGGACGTGGCTGCGGCACTGGCCGAAATCCCCGGCGATCGCGTTCTGGTTACGACCCCCGTGCATTTGCGGGCGCTGCTGAACGAAGATATCGCGTTGCCGGAACTGCGGCTGATCGTTTGCGCCACCGCTGCGCTGTCGCCGGAAATGGCCGCGCAGGCGGAAGCCCGCTATCGCGCGCCGTTGCACGAAGTGTACGGTTTCACCGAGGCTGGCATGGTGGCCACCCGTCGTACCGTGCAAGGCCCGTCGTGGCGTTGCCTGCGCGATGTGCAGCTGCGCCGCGATGGCGACGACGTCAAGGTCGCCGGCGGCCATGTCGAAAGCGAAGTGCCGTTCACCGACGTGGTCGACATCGATGGCCATGGTGGATTTGTATTGCACGGGCGCAATGCCGACCTGGTCAACATTGCTGGCAAGCGCACGTCCCTCGGCCATCTCAACCATCAGTTGAACAGCATCGAGGGCGTGCGTGACGGCGTGTTCTTCATGCCGGACGAGAGCGGCGAAGGGGTTACCCGCCTGACGGCTTTTGTCGTCGCGCCCGGTGTTACGCGCGAAGTCCTGCTCGGGGCGTTGCGTGCGCGGGTCGACGCCGTGTTCCTGCCGCGGCCGCTGTATTTCGTCGATGCGCTGCCGCGCAACGCCACCGGCAAGTTGCCGCGCGCGACTTTGCAGCAGTATGCGGCCCGGCTCAAACGGGGGGGCAACGCGTGACGCAAGCGTGGCTCAAGCAGCGCGAACGCTCCAACGATCCCGCGCTGCGGTTTCTGGTCTGGCTGTCGCTGGCGCTGGGCCGGCCGGCGGGGCGCCTGCTGCTTTATCCGGTCTGCCTCTATTTCCTGCTGTTTTCGGTCAGGGCACGCAACGCGTCCAGGAAATACTTGTGCCGCGTGCTCGAGCGCCCGCCGCGCCTTGCCGACCTTTTCCGCCACTACTACAACTTTGCGACGGTGGCCCTCGATCGCATGTTTCTGCTGCGCAATCGCTTCGCACAATTCGACGTCCGGGTACATGGCAAGGATATCCTCGAAGAAGCGAAGGCACGTGGCGAACCCTGCTTCCTGCTGGGCGCGCATTTCGGCAGCTTCGAGGCACTTCACGTCTACGGAGAAGAGCACAACATCAATGTCACCATGATGATGTTCGAGCACGGCAGCCGCAACATGAACGCGCTCGCCAGGGCGATCAATCCGCGTCTGGAAAGGTCGGTCATCGGCATGGGTTCGCCCGACTCGATGATCCGGTTGCAGGAACGGTTCGAGCGCGGCGAGTGGGTCGGCATGCTCGGCGACCGCAGGATCCATGAGTCCGGTGCGGTCAGCGTTCCCTTCCTCGGCGCGGCGGCTGCGTTGCCGACGGCGCCGTTTCGCATTGCCGCGCTGATCGGCCGGCCAGTGGTTCTCATGGTCGCCCTCTATCGCGGCGGCAATCGCTACGATCTGCACTTCGAGCGTCTGGTGGAAATGCCGAAATTCGAACGCGGCAAGCGCGACGCGGTGATACGCGAGTGTGCGGCGCGCTACGCGCAACGCCTCGAACACTACTGCCGGCTGGCGCCTTACAACTGGTTCAACTTCTATGATTTCTGGGCGGACGAAAATGCGCGCACGTGAGCGCGGTCTGGCGGCCCTGTTCATGGTGCTGGCCACTGCGTCGGCTTCGCCGGCGGGGTCTGCGGAACCGGCCGCACGATGGGGCGTCGAGACCCTGATGCTGCAGTTATCCGAAGTAAAGCAATCGAAGGCACGCTTCGTCGAACGAAAATATCTGAAGGTCCTGAAGGCGCCGCTGGAACTCTCCGGTACCTTGACCTATACCAGGCCCGGGCGCGTGGAAAAGCGCACGCTCAAGCCCAAACCGGAAACGCTGACGGTGGCGGACGACAAGCTCACGCTGGAGAATCCGGCGCGCAATGAACGGCGCGTTCTGAAGCTGCAGGACTATCCGGTGCTGTGGGGCTTCGTCGAAAGCATTCGCTCCACCCTCGGCGGCGACATCAAGGCGCTGGAGCGTTTCTATCGCGTCGAACTCGAAGGTGGAGCAGCCAAGTGGCAGCTCTATCTCGTGCCGCGCGACAGCAAGATGAACGAGGTCATCAGCCTGATCCGCATCGACGGCAGCCAGGCGCGCATCGACACGATCGAAGTCCAGGAAGCGCGCGGCGACCGTTCGGTCATGAAAATAGTCGAGGACGTTCCGTGAAACCGCCGGCGCGCTGGCGCGTCGGCATCTGGCTCGGATTCGTACTGGCCTGCGCGATCATTGTTGCGAAGTCGCAGTACGGCGCTGACCTTGCCGCTTTCCTGCCAAGCTCGCCGTCGCCCACACAGCGCTTCCTGGTCGATGAGTTGCGCGAAGGCGTGGTATCGCGCCTGATCCTGGTCGGCATCGAAGGGCGCGAACAGGACAAACTCGCAGCACTCAGCCGGTCGCTGGCGGCGCGGCTGGAAAAAAACGAGCGGTTCGTCTACATCGCCAATGGTGCGCAGGACAGTTTGCGCGCCGACGGCGAATTCCTGTTGCGCAATCGTTATGTGCTCAGTCCGGCTGTCACCGCGGAGCGGTTTACGGCGGCCGGCATTCGCCAGGGGCTGGAGCAGCAGCTCGACCTGCTGAGTTCGCCCACCAGCATGCTGGTGGGCGATCTGCTGCCGCGCGATCCCACCGGCGAGATGCTGCAAATGATAGACCGGTTGCAGGGTCAGGGCGGGCCGGACAAGCGCGACGGCTTCTGGTTTTCCGCCGACGGCAGCCGTGCCCTGCTGGTTGCGCAGACGCGCGCAGCCGGCTTCGACATCGATGCGCAGGAACAGGCCGTGGCGCAGATACGTGCCGCGTTTCAGGAGGCGTTGACGCAACAGCACGCGCAAGGCGTGCGGCTGGTCGTCACCGGACCGGGCGTCTTTGCGGTGGAAAGCCGCGCCGGCATCCAGCGCGATGCAATGCACTTTTCCATACTCGGAACGCTGCTGGTGAGCGCGATCCTGTTATTCGTTTATCGTTCAGCGCGCGTGCTGGCGTTGACGCTGGTTCCGGTGGCGAGCGGCGCGCTCGCGGGCATCGCCGCGGTGAGCTTCGCATTCGGGTCCGTGCATGGCGTGACGCTCGGATTCGGCGCCACGCTGATCGGCGAGGCAGTCGACTACGCGATTTACCTCTTTACCAACACGGCGCCGGGCAGCACGCCGAAGACGACCTTGCAACGCATCTGGCCGACGCTGCGGCTGGGCATGCTGACGTCGGTATGCGGTTTCGGCGCAATGCTGTTTTCCGGATTCCCGGGCCTTTCCCAGCTTGGCTTGTTTTCCATCGCCGGCCTGGTCGTCGCGGTAGCGGTGACGCGCTGGGTGTTGCCCGAGCTGGTGCCGGCCGGCTATCACGTCAGAACCGTGGCCGGCCTGGGTCCGTCATTAATGCGGGTGCTGGCGCAGGCGCACAACTTGCGCATTCCTCTGCTGGTGCTGGTGGTCGCGGCGGTGGCGTGGCTGGCAATCAGGGGATCGACGGTCTGGGACGACGAACTGTCGAGCCTGAGTCCGGTGCCGCTGCCGGTACAACGGCTCGACCAGCAGATGCGTGCGGACCTGGGGGTGCCGGACGTTGGCCCGTTGCTGGTCGTCCGCGGCAATTCCGAGCAGGCTGTGCTGGAAACGGCAGAGCAGGTTGGCGCCACGCTCGCTGCGCTGC
>JANXPQ010000573.1 GCA_025357235.1 Betaproteobacteria bacterium | reverse complement strand
TCGACGATGACCTTGGGACTGTCCACGTGGCAGGTGATCACGTCCACGCCCTGGTCGACCAGGCTGTTCGTCGACTCGGCTTCCTTGACCGGCAGCGACCAGTCGCCGGTGACGATCAACTGCGTGGTAATTTTCGGGTCGACGCTCTGGGCGCCGAGCGTGTAAGCGTTGAGGTTGCGCAGCACCTGCGGAATCGGCTTGGCAGCAATGAAGCCGAGTTTCTTGCTCTTGCTCACGTGTCCGGCGATAACGCCGTTCAGATACTGGCACTCGTCGATGTAGCCGAAATAGCTGCCGGCGTTCTTCGGGTGCTTGCCTTCGGTCCACATGCCGCCGCAATGGGCGAACCGTACCTTCGGATATTTCTCCGCCATCTTGATCATGTGAGGATCGAAATAGCCGAAGGAAGTCGCGAATACCAGCGTCGCGCCATCCTGCTCGATCATCGACGACATGGTCTTCTGCACTTCCAGGGTTTCCGGCACTTTCTCCTGCTCGACCACCGTCACGCCCGGCATTTTCTTGAGCGCCGCGGCGGCCTGGGCCTGGGCCTGGTTGTAACCGTAGTCGTCGCGCGGACCGACGTAGATCACGCCGACGACCACCTTGTCCCCAGCAAATGCGCGACTCGCGAGCCACGGCGCAGTACCCGCCAGCCCGGCTGCGCCGAGTGCTTTCAGTAGATCGCGACGATTGAAGTTGCTGGACATGTTCAGTCTCCTCTTTGGGGTTGGAAATTCGCCCGCGGGATGTCGGGGCGTTATCGCGAACGGATTTCGCAAGAGGCATGCCAAACACCGGGACCAGGATTTCCGCTGCTTTATCAAGGACAACACGCGTCGGACGCGGTGGAAAAAGGAGTTTGTAAGGATGCGCAGCCATTCGTGGTGCACCCGAATGGCATTGCGCTCCGGCGTGGTGCGCAGTGGCCCTAGCTGGTCTTCGAGGCGAGCCAGGCGCGCCAGCCGCCGTGAACGGTGATGTCGGTCGCCCCGGTTGCCGCATGCGCCTCGCACACGAAGCCTTGCACCTTCGAACCATCGGCGAGCTCGATGGTGCCGATGCCGAGCGGCCCGGCGATGCGGGCGACGAAGCTGCCGAATTCCTTCGCAGGCAGTTCCCAGACTTCCAGTTCGATCGCCTTGCCGCCTTCGGCCCGCACCATGCCCGGCCGGTGCGGCGGACCACCGGGCAAGGCATATAACTTGTAGTAAGGCGCACTGCGCGTGGCGGCAACCAGTCGCGCGCCGCGGCTCAGCAACTGATGATTGAGCGGCAGTCCCGACAAATGCGCGCCGCATACCGCGACTTTCACCTGGCCTGATGGCGACGCCGTAACGACGACCGGCCCTGCCTCAGGCAGGGGCCGGTTGGTCGCGCCGGCCGTATTCACGCAGGCGCGTTGCAATTTCGCTGCAAGGCGCAACAGCGGCACGTCCTGATGCGCCGGCGCAAACAGCGTAACGCCCAGCGGCAAACCGTTGGCCTGGAACCCGGTCGGAACCGCGGTCGCCGCGTAATCCAGCAGGTTCATGAAATTGGTGTAGTAGCCGAGATTGGAGTTGAGCTGGATCGGATTCGCTTCCAGATCCGCGATCGTATAAATCGTCCCCGCCGTCGGCGTCACCACGACATCGACTTCGCTCCAGACCTGGTCCGCGATGCGCTTGAGTTCGCGGAGCTTGTACAGCGCCGCAAAGGCATCGGCGGCGAGCCAGTTGCGGCTCTTGCCGATGATTTCGCGCGTGACCGGAAACAGCTCATCGGCATGGGCGTCGAAAAATTCCCTGATCGCCGCGTAACGCTCCGCTACCCACGGGCCGTCGTAGAGCAACCGCGCGGCGCCCAGAAAGGGCTGCAGGTCGATCTCCACTGCACTGCCACCGCGTTCTTCGAGTTCTTCTATGGCCACCCGAAATACCTTTTCGCATTCGGCGTTGCCGAAGAAATGCAGGCTCGTGGTCTTCGGCACGCCGAAGCGGAATGTCGCTGCGGAACCGAAATCGAAACCGTAAGGTTCCGCAGCGCGCGAGAACGGATCCGCAGCATCGAATTGCGCGGCGACGGCGAGTACGCGTTGCGCATCCTCCGCCGTCAATGAAAACACCGAGATGGTATCCAGCGAACGGCAGGCCGGCACCATGCCGCGCGCCGACAACAGCCCGAGCGACGGCTTGTGCCCGATCAGGTTGTTGAATGCCGCCGGCACACGCCCCGAACCCGCGGTATCGGTGCCCAGCGAGAAGCTTGCGTACCCGAGCGCAACCGCGACCGCCGATCCGGAACTCGATCCGCCGGAAATGTATTCCGGATTGAAACTGTTGCGGCAGGCGCCATAGGGCGAGCGTGTACCGACCAGTCCGGTCGCGAACTGGTCGAGATTGGTCTTGCCGAGCGGGATCGCACCGGCGTCGATCAGCCTCTGCACCACCACTGCACTCGCTTTCGGCGTGTACGCGAACGCCGGACACGCGGCCGTCGTCGGCACGCCGGCCAGGTCGATGTTGTCCTTGATCGCAAACGGGACGCCGTAGAGCGGCAGCGCCGCGATGTCCTTGCCCTCGAGCGCCTTTGCGTACTCGCGCAACTTCCCGACCGGCAGCCGGTGGATCCAGACCCGGTTCGGATCTTTTCTGGTGGCTTTGGCAATGTGCTCGACGACCATCGTCGGCGTGACTTCGCCCTTGAGGTAGCGCTGGCGCAGGTTGCTTATCGATAGATCCATGGTATGTGTCCAGTTAAACCCAACACGGAAGCACGGAGAGCACGGAGTACACGGAGAGAAGATTGGAAGCAAGAGACGACAATAGTCCGGCGCGCGATCGGTCGCCATTGCACTCGAGATTCCAATATCCTCTCTTTTCTATTTTTCTCCGTGCCCTCTGTGTCCTCCGTGCCTCCGTGTTGGGTTTAGTCAGTAGGCGTTAAGCGGCCTCGAGGACAATCAAGTCCTGTCCGGCGGAAACCTGGGAGCCTTCGCGGCAGAATACCTGCAGAACCCGCCCCGCGCACGGCGCGGCCACCGGAAATTCCATTTTCATGGATTCGACGATGACCAGCGGATCGCCTTCTGCAACCTGGTCGCCGGGCCTGACCGATATCTTCCAGACATTGCCAGCCAGATGCGTCGCGACCGCGCGGCCGTTCGGCGGCAGATCGAGTTCGGTGTCGGTTCCCGCCTGCGCGACGCTGGTATCCGTAGCGTATTCGGTCTGACCGACCTCGCGCCAGCGTTCGCGCTCCGCCTCGAAAGCCGACTGCTGCCGCGACTTGAACGCGGTGATCGACTGCGCATTGTCCCGCAGAAAATCGTTGTAGTCGCGCAATGAAAATGTCGACGCCTCGATGCGCAGCGGATAGCGGCCCAGCGGAAAGTCCTCGCGGATCTTCAGCAGTTCGTGCTCGGTGACCGGGAAGAAACGGATCTGGTCGAAGAAGCGCAGCAGCCAGGGTTTCCCGCCGTCAAACGCGTCCGTCTGCTTGTAGCGATTCCACATCTGCAGCGTGCGGCCGACGAACTGATAGCCGCCGGGCCCCTCCATGCCGTACACGCACAGATATGCGCCGCCGAGGCCGACGGCGTTCTCCGGCGTCCAGGTCCGCGCCGGATTGTATTTGGTCGTGATCAGCCGGTGGCGCGGATCGACCGGCGTCGCCACCGGCGCGCCGAGATAGACGTCGCCGAGGCCGAGCACCAGATAAGAGGCGTCGAAAACAATCTTGTGTACGTCGTCGATGGAGCCGAGTCCGTTGATGCGGCGGATGAACTCGATGTTGCTCGGACACCAGGGGGCATCCTTGCGCACCGACTGCATGTATTTCTCGATCGCCAGCCGCGTCGCGGCGTCGTCCCATGACAGCGGCAGGTGGACGACGCGCGTCGGCACTTCCATGTCGTCGATCGACGGCAACTCCTTTTCCGCCGCGACCAGCAGGCCGAGTAACTTCGTCAACGGCAAGCGGCGGCCGTCGAAATGAACTTGCAGCGAACGGATGCCCGGTGTGAGATCGATAACGCCCGGAATGTTCTGTTCCTGCACCCAGCACATCAGCGCGTGCACGCGAAAGCGCAGGTTCAGGTCCAGCATCAGCGGTCCGTATTCGACCAGCAGATAGCGGTCGCCGGATTGCCTGTACGTCACCTCGATCCGCCCGGCTTCAGGCCGGATCCGGTGGAGTACAGGCGAGGTACGAGGTTCGAGGTTCGAGGTTCGAGGTTCGAGGAAGAACCGGCATCGAAAGCGTTTCGATCGCCCGATCGGCGGCGGTCGACATCGATACCGCCCATTCATGGCTTACTTGCCGGAAGCGAACGCGGTCGCCGGGTCTGAGCTGGCCCATTTTCCACAGCTCGCAATCGACGATGACGGCAGGGCAGACGAAACCGCCCAGGCTCGGCCCGTCGGGACCGAGGATGACCGGCATGTCGCCGGTGAAATCGATTGCCCCGATCGCGTAAGCATTGTCGTGGATGTTCGACGGATGCAGGCCCGCTTCGCCGCCGTCGCGGCGCGCCCACCGCGGTTTCGGACCGATCAGCCGCACGCCGGTGCGGCTGGAGTTGTAATGCACCTCCCATTCGGTCGCAAAAAAAGTCTTTATGTCTTCCGCCGTGAAGAAATCCGGTGCGCCGTGCGGGCCATACAGCACGGCGATCTCCCAGCTGTTCGAGTAGTGCGGCAGCAGCGCTGGCGGCAAGCTCACGCCCGCTTCCGGTAACTTGTCCTGTTGCGCGAGATGCAGCATGTCGCCCAGGCGCAACGTGCGCCCCGCATGGCCGCCGAAGCGGCCGAGGGTGAACGTCGCTTTGGCGCCGAGATAGTCCGGCACGTCGAAACCGCCGGCGACGGCGAGATAGGCGCGCAATCCCGTTGCGGTGACGAGGCCGAGCTTGAGCACGGCACCGGCCTTGACGGCATGCGCCTTCCAGAACGGCAGCGGTTTGCCGTCGAGTGTCGCGTCCATCGCGGCGCCGCCAAGCGCAATCACGGTAGCCGAATGGAACTTCAGCGTCGGACCCGCCGCCGTGCATTCCAGCGCCGCCGCGCCCTGATCGTTTCCCAGCAAGCGATTTGCCAGTCGCAGCGCGAGCGCATCCATCGGTCCCGAAGGCGGCACGCCGACGTCCCAATAGCCCAGCCGCCCCGGCCAGTCCTGCACGCTGGTCTGCACACCGGGTTCGATCACCTCGACGGCGCGCGCACGATACACGAGGCTGGCAAGCATCCCCGTGGACTGGCGGCCTTGCACGAACGTCGCGTCGGTCACCACCTGGCGCAAATATTCCAGGTTGGTTTCGATGCCGGCCACGCGTGTATCCGACAGCGCCGCAGAAAGTTTCTTCAGCGCGGCACGCCGGTCCGGCGCGCGCACGATGATCTTGGCGATCATCGGGTCGTAATAGGGCGGCACCTCCGTGCCCTGCTCCACCCAGGTTTCCACGCGCGCTTTGCGCGGAAAGGCCACGTCGGTCAGCGTGCCGCTGCAGGGCTGGAAATTCCTGGCGGGATCCTCGGCATAGAGCCGCACCTGGATCGATGCGCCCCGCGCGACGGGCTTGATCGTGTCGAGCGGCGGCAGATCGCCCGAAGCGCACTTGACCATCCACTCGACCAGGTCCACGCCGGTGACTTCCTCGGTCACGCCGTGTTCGACCTGGAGCCGGGTATTCACTTCGAGAAAATAGAATTCGCCGGTCGCCGCGTCGAGCACGAACTCCACGGTGCCCGCCGAGCGGTAGCCCACCGCTTGCGCGAGGCGCACCGAAGTATCGAGCAAATGGGCACGCACCGCTTCCGGCAGATTGGGGGCCGGCGTTTCCTCGATCACCTTCTGGTTGCGGCGCTGGACCGAGCAATCGCGTTCGCCCAGCGCGATGACCTGGCCTTGGCCGTCGCCGAAGATCTGCACTTCCACATGGCGTGCCTGCTCGACGAATTTCTCCAGGTAGATGCCCGCGTCCTTGAAATTCGCGCGAGCCAGGCGATCCACCGAGGCGTACGCCTCGGCCAGTTCGCTTTCGGTGCGGATCAATCGCATGCCGATGCCACCGCCTCCCGCCGTGCTCTTCAGCATGACCGGATATCCGATGCGCGCCGCCTCCGCGCTCGCCCTCTCCATGTCGGGCAACAGGCCGCTACCGGGCAACAACGGCACCCCGTTCTTTTCGGCCAGTTCCCGCGCGCGATGTTTCAATCCGAACGCGCGCATCTGTTCCGCCGACGGGCCGATGAAGGCAATGCCTTTTCGCTCGCACGCTTCGGCGAAGTCTGCGTTCTCCGACAGGAAGCCGTAGCCCGGATGAATGGCCTGCGCACCGCTCGCCCGCGCGACTTCCAGGATCCGGTCCGCGCGCAGATAGCTTTCCGCTGCCGGCGCGCGCCCGATGCACACTGCCTCGTCCGCCTGCACGACGTGCAGCGAAGCCCGGTCCGCCTCGGAATAGATTGCAACCGATTTGATGCCGAGCTTCTTCAGCGTGCGGATGATGCGGCAGGCGATGGCGCCACGGTTGGCGATGAGGACTTTCGTAAACACGTCAGTGATTGGTAATTGGTGATTGGTAATTGGCGTTTTTCATTCGCAAAGACGGAAATCGCAGATCTGCTGTTTACTAATCACCAATCACCAGTTATGGGCGAAGCCCGGTATCCAGCGAAGTCGGACACCAATCACTTCGCCTGTTGATCCCAGATCAACAGGCGAATCGGCGTCGGGTTGTATGCATTGCAGGGATTATTCAACTGCGGGCAATTGGAGATCAGGCAGATCACATCCATCTCCGCGCGCATTTCGACGTACTTGCCCGGCGCCGAGATGCCGTCTTCGAACGTAAGCTTGCCTTCCGGCGTGACCGGCACATTCATGAAGAAGTTGATGTTGTGCGTGATGTCGCGCTTGCTCATGTGATGCTCGTGGTCGTGCTGGATCGCGGACATGAAGTTGTCGCGGCAGGCATGCATGAAGCGTTTGTCCAGGGAATAGCGCACGGTGTTGCTTTCCTGCGCGCAGGCACCCCCGAGCGTATCGTGCCGGCCACAGTTGTCGGCGACGATGGTCAGCATCGGATTGCCTTCGGTGGAAATCAGTTTGGTGCCGACCCCGAGGTAAAGGTTGCGCTGGCACTGGATGGTATCGATCGCGCTGTAGCGCTCTTCCGGGTCGTGCGCGTTGTAGAACAATGTATCCACGGCCTGGTTGCCTTCGAGGTCGAGGATGCGCAACACCTGGCCTTTGCGGATTTCCTTCATCCACGGTTCGCCCGCCGCGCAGATTTCGCTGACTGCGGCCTTTTTAATGTCCATCCGGCTTTCCACCAGCATGGTTTCGGTTCCTCAGTCGGCGAAGTAGCGGGCGGTATTTTCGAACGCCCGCTGGTTTTCGCCGCGGAAATTGCGGCAATAATCGTCCGCCTGCGCAATGCCCGCGCGCCACGCGCACAGCCGTACCAGCTTCGGCTCGTAGGCGGATGCCGGATCGAGCGGATGCGGACAAGTGGTCAGGGCCAGCAGCACGTCCATGTCGAAGCGCAGGTCCACGGAGGTGCCGGCCGGCTTGCCCGCCACGAAGAGCAGATTGCCGTCGAGGTCGGCCGTCACTTTACTGAAGAGATTGACGTTGGCGTGCAGGTCGCGCTTGCCCAGGCCCCAGCGCCCCATTTCCTTGAGCAGGCCTTCCTTGCCGCTGCGTTGCATGGCGTTGCGATGCTCCTGGAAGCGCTTCGTGCCGAAGCGCTCCGCCATGAGGGCATCGTCCATCACGCCGCACACCGTGTCGTGCCAGCCCGCGGTGTCTTCGACGATGGAGAACAGGACGCGGCCCATGTCGGAAAACCCGCAATGCCCGCGCGTGAGGTACGCTGTGTGCTGCGCCTTGAGCGTATCGGGCATGTTGTAGCGTTCGTTCTTTTCCTCGAAGTTCCAGAACAGCGCCGCGACATTTGCCCCGCCCTCGATGTCCGTGAAACGCAATGCCGTGCCACGGCGCATGACGCCGGACCAGTGTGCCCCGCCGGGCAGCGTTTCCTCCCACAACACCGGCCCCGCCGGTACTTTATTCGCTACTGCCTGCATTACTCCTCCGTCAATTCTCTAAATCAAATTTGAACCACGGAGAACACGGAGGACACGGAGGAAAGCCAGAAACGAGGAACAATATATTAGAGTGAAAAGCAGGCCTGCTGCCAAAGTGACCGCCGATACCGGATTTTTATTCTCGTATATCTGCCTTCTTTTGCCCCTCCTCCGTGTCCTCCGTGTCCTCCGTGTTCTCCGTGGTTCATATCGATGCTTTATGTCTTAAGTTGCCCGCAAAGCTTTTCGAGCAGTTCCAGGTCGGTCTTCATGCCGGATGTTTCGCGGATGCGCTCGACGATTTCCCGTTTCAGGCGGATGAATTCCAGCGAGAGTTTAATGTCCTGGAAGCGTTGCGCCGGCAGCGGCACTTCGTAGATGCTGTCGATGCGGCCCGGGCGCGGCGCCATGACCACGACGCGCTGGCCGAGGTAGATCGCCTCTTCGACATCGTGCGTGACGAATACGATCGTGGTCTTCTCGAGGTGATAGACGTACTGGATCAGGTCGTGCATGACTTCGCGCGTCTGCGCGTCGAGTGCGCCGAACGGCTCGTCCATCAGCAGGATCGGCGGCCGCGGCATCAATGCCCGTGCGATGGCGACGCGCTGCTGCATGCCGCCGGACAGCTGGTTGGGGAATGCATCCGCCGCCGCTTGCAGGCCCATCAGGTTCAGCAGCGTGTCGGCGCGACCCGAGGCGGCTTCGACTTCGGCGGAAGTAAAGTCGCCGCGATTGGCCGCGAGCTTGCGGCTGAAGCGGATGTTTTCCGTGACGGTAAGCCAGGGGAACAGCGAATATTGCTGGAACACCATGGCGCGATCCGCGCCGGGCCCGGTCACCGGCTTGTCGTTGGCGACGACCTCGCCTGCAGTATGAAACTCGAGGCCGGCGATGATGCGCAACAGGGTGGATTTTCCGCAACCCGATGCGCCGACCAGCGTGACGAAGCTGTGTTCGCCGATATCGAGATCGATGTTCTGCAGCGCGACCGTGGCAGCGGGGCCCTCGCCGAATATTTTCGACAATCTCCGGATCGATACTTTGGGCGCGCTGCTGCCGACTTCCGCGCTCACGACTTCCGATACATCCATGGGAATGCCTTGCGGTGAGCGAATCGGAAGAGCTGGTCGGTGATGAGCCCGATCAACCCGATGATGATGATGCCGCCGAATATCTTGTCGGTATGCAGGAAGCGTTGCGCCTTGAGGATCGAATAACCGAGGCCCGAGTTCGCCGCCACGAGTTCGGCCACCACCAGGTAAGTCCAGGCCCAGCCCATGGTGATGCGCATGGTGTCGAGCAGGGCCGGCTTGGCCGATTGCAGCAACACCAGTTCCATTAGCTCCCTGCGGTTCGCGCCCATGGTCTGCGCCGCTTCGACCTGGGCGACGGGCACGCGGCGCACATCCTCCGCGACCATGAGGATCATCTGGAAAAACGTGCCGATGAAAATAATGGCGATCTTGGAGGACTCGTCGATGCCGATCCACAGCATCACCAGCGGGATGAAGGCGACCGCCGGCATGTAGCGGATGAAATCCGTCAGCGGCTCCAGCAATGCCTGCACCGGCCGGAAAGTGCCGATCATCAGACCGATCGGCAACGCAAAGACGGCGGATAGCGCCCAGCCCGCCGTGACGCGATAGATGCTGATCAGCATGTCGCCCGACAGGTTGTCGCTCTTGAACCAGACGAGCGCGCGCGACAATACCTGGACCGGTCCGGGCATGAATACTTTCGAGACCAGACCGCTCGCCGCCAGTGCCCACCACGCGATCAGCGGGGTCAGCAGTCCGATGGCGGCGAACATCCAATAAGCGCGCTGGCTCATCGGGCCGCGCACCGACCAGAAGCCGGGACGGGCGCTTTTACGCCGGGCCATATGCAGCAACGATCGCGACGCGGTTGTGAATCGAAGACGGAGATTTCACGTTCGGGCCTTCTCCACGGTTAACAAACACAGCCAATGAGAGGACGAACATTGCGCTCGGCCTCCCGGGCTTTTATCCCTCCGTGGAGCCCCGCGTGTTTCGGGCGGGACCGTCGGCTCTCGGACCAGTCGGCTCTCGCGAGCCCGGAACCCTAGCCGACAACGACAAGAAGCGTTGCGCAGATCGCTCCTCTCGGTTTACTGCATTGCAATCGGTGTGCCACCCCGGAAAAGGGATCGTTCAGGGGTGAATCCGGGAATTCGCGGGATGAATGCCTCGGCGTGAGGCATCGAGACGGGACAATGCACCGGGGCGGGGCGGAAGGTCGGAAGCGGTGCAGCTGCGGTGCCTATGTGCGGAAGGCGGGATTAACCGGCAAATCTGTCGCGCAATTAATTTGTGCCACGACAGTCAGAAAGCCCTTTCTCGGTTGGGTGTGAGTTCAGAACATGAATCATGACCTGGCCTGCTTGCCGGCCCGTTTGCGGAGTCGGTGCAGGATCGCCTCGGCGGTCGGCGTGAAATTGATCCGATGCACGGCGTTGAGTTCGCGAGCGCGCCTGAGCAGGTCCCGCTCCGGCGGCGGGAATTCCGCCCCCTTGCAGGCGAATACGATCCTGTTTTCGGGATCCTCGGAAGGCACGGACACCACTTGATTGTCGAAGCTGCGTCGCAGACGGGAAATGCAGGAGCCGTACTCCACGTCGGCCGCCCAGAAGTTGGTGACCAGAACGCCGGTCTGCGAAAGCCGCGCGTGACACTGATCGTAAAAGTCCTGGTTGCAGAGCTGGGCCGGCTGGCCACTCGCGTCGAAGCCATCGACGATCAGCACATCCATCCGATGCGAAGCGTCGCGCACGTAATCGGCGCCGTCGCCGCAAATGACGCGAAACCGCTGGTTGTCGCCGGGAATGGCAAACGCCGAGCGGAAGGCGATCACGTCGGGACTGATTTCGATGGCCGTGAAATCCACCGAGGGCAGATAGCGGAGGCAGTACTTCGCCATCGAACCGCCGCCCAATCCGATCATCGCGATGCGGGCCGGCGCGGGCTGGAACAGCAGGAACGCCATCATCGCTTTGGTGTAACCGAGCACCAGTTCGTCCGGCGCATCGCGATTCATCCGGCTCTGTATGGTCTGCGGTTCGAAATGCAGCGACACTTTTCCGCGGTATTCATGCAGGAACGGCTTGCCATCGGGAGTTGCAAGCGAACCCTCCTGCAGTCCGGAGAGGTACTCGACGAGGTCGTTCATGTCTTTCGGGGGAGAACCAATGGGGCGAAGCGTCCATCATCGCATAAGGCGCGCTGCCCGATGTCTCGCGGCAGCCGGTTCAGCCTGCATGGTGCGCCTGCTCGGCAAACACGGCTTAACCTGGCCCGACAAAGCTTGCGTCTTCCCGGCAACTCCTAGGGGGGGCGCGAGGTCATGAAGGCGATCCAATATGCGGTATCAATTCGATTCAATACCGAGTATGATGCCGCCCCTCAAAACGCAGACAGTGCGCGTAATTGACACGTTTCATCCCGGGATGCCGACAGCATTGATGCACGTTCTGGAGGATGGGACTTCGACAACTTCACGATTCAGGAAAGGGGCACGACCTGGGACTGCTCGACATGGCGAAATCGGTGCTGGACAACCAGGGAAGCGGGAATCAAGCGATGCTGGACCTCATCTCCGGGCTCATCGGCAATCAGAGCGCGGACGGTTTGGGCGGACTTGTACAGAAGTTCAAGGACAACGGACTTCACGACATCGTCTCGTCGTGGGTGGGCACCGGGCAGAACCTGCCGGTTTCTCCCGATCAGTTGCAGAAAGTATTTGGCAGTCAACAGATGCAGGACATGGCAGCGAAACTGGGAATTTCACCCGATGCACTGGGCGGCCAGTTGTCTCAACTTCTGCCGAAGGTCGTCGACCAGCTCACCCCGAACGGGGAGATTCCCGAACACGGCGCCGTCGAAAGCGGATTGGCGTTACTGAAAAACTTCCTCAAATAGGCACTCAATTGGAAAAATTCATGAAGCACATTATCGTCGCCCTGGTATTGATTCTCGGCTTCGCCGGCTTGGCCGGCGCGGCGGTAAACATCAATACCGCCACGCAGCAAGAGCTGGACAGCCTCAAGGGCATCGGCCCGGTCAAGGCACAGGCGATCGTCGAATACCGCAAGGAGCATGGCCCGTTCAAGAGCATCGACGAGTTGTCCAACGTGAAGGGGATCGGTCCCAAGACACTGGAAGAAGTCCGCAAGGACGTGACCCTCGCCGGCACGACGAGCGTGACGCCTGAGAGCAAGTCCAAGTCCGAAGTGAAGCCGGCGCCGACCAAGCCCGCTCCCGCAAGCCCGGCACAATCCGCCACGCCTGCCGCAACCAACGCACCAGCAGCCGGCGCAGCGACCGCACCGGCCGCTGCTGCCGCCCCTGCCCCGAAGGCGGATGCCAAGGATGAGAAGGGCGACAAGAAGTCCGCGAAGAAGGCCAAGAAGGACGCCGCAGCCAAAGACGACAAGGCGGGCGACAAGGACGCGGACAAGAACAGCAAGAAGAAAAAATCCAAGAAGGACAAGGAAGATGACAAGAAATCCGAGAAGCAGTAAGCATCCGACGGAAAAAACCCCCGCGTTGATCGGGCGGGGGGGTTTTATTTTGCGTTCGCTGTCGGGTCGACGCCTCGGTTCCGTCACCGCCACTCCCGCGGCACGCCGATCTCTCGCCATCGCAACGGCGCCTCCAATCGAGTCCGCACGACTATATGATGTAGATACAGATTGTCCCGGACACCTTTCAGGAGGTTGACGATGAAGAGGATGCGGCTTGCGGCATTTGCGATTGCTGCGGGAATATCGTGGATGCCGGCAGTGGGGATGGCTGGCGTCGCCGGAACGGTCGATTCGCTTTCCGGATCGGTGAACGTCGCCCGGAACGGCGCGCCCGTGCAACCGCTGGCGACGGGGGCTTCCGTCAACGAAGGCGACCAGATTTCCACCGGTGCGGATTCGTGGGTGCTTCTCGAGATGGTGGACGGCGGCTCCCTGACGCTCAGGGGAAAAACCCGCATGCGCATCGACGCCTATGTCTATCCCGAGAATGACAAGGCCGCGAGCAGGAGCTGGGTGTCGCTTCTCGAAGGCGCCATGCGTTCGATCACCGGTGCGATCGGCGCCTTCAATCCGCCGAGCTACCGGCTCACCACGCCGGTCGTGACGCTGGGCATTCGCGGCACCGATCACGAAACGGCCTATTACCCTCCTGGATCGACCGAGCCGGGGGTCGAGCCTGGCGTGTACGACAAGGTCAATCAGGGCGAGACCTTCCTACATTCGCAGCGCGGCGACGTGAGCCTCAAAGCGGGCCAGGCCGGCTTCAGTGATCACCGGGGCACCAGCGCACCACGCGTGCTGGCGGCGATTCCGGCGTTCTACAAACGCCACGCCGAGATGGACCGGCCGCTCGCCAATCGCATGCGGCTGATCCAGGGGCGGCGTGAAAAGAAAATCGAACTATTCAGGCAACGCATGCAGCATCGCACCGGCGCCGCCGCGGGCGACCACGCGCGCATGAAGCAGAACCATGCCGGGAACGACAACGTTGAAATCCGGCGCGAACGCGCCAAGGCGAGGCAGGAAGCGCTAGGGGACCACAATACCGAAGAGCAGGCGAAGCGCAATCATGAGCGCAAACTGCGCCGGCAGGACCAATCGCGTTGATCGCTCACGCGTTCGAATGCCGGCGCCACAGCGGTGCGTTCTTACTTCTTGACCGCGTCCTTGACCTTGTCGCCGGCCTCTTCCATCTTGTCGCCGACCTTCTTCGCCGCGTTGTCTATCGATTCGCCGGCTTTCTGCGCCGGGCCCTTCTTTTCGCAAGCCGTCAGGCCCACAACAGCAAAACTCAACACGATCGCCACTGCAATTCCAGAATTGAACTTCATGTGTTTCTTTCCCCTGATTTGATATATAAACAGCCAAGTAATCTGCCCATGGTTCCGCAGATCGCTTGTTGGACCGCAACGGCCCGGCCGAGTTGCATCTGTCATGGGACTGGGAGGCAGATCATGCCAATGGTCTTGACCGGCAACGGTCGGTCCCCATCGACGTCAATCCTCTAGAATGAGGCCGTCTGTCCTTCCGCCGAGTATCCGCCATGCGCCTGCCTGCAATTCTGATCGCCCTTGTCCTGCTCCCCGCCTTCGCTCACGCCTATGAATCCGCTTCGCCGGAGGCGGCCGGGATCAGCCGCTATACCTTTGCCTGGCCGCTCGGCGAAGGCATGCTCAAACCGCGGGGCGCCAGCACGAAGGGCGCGGCCGTTACGCTGGACACGGAACCGGCGGAACAATGGAAACGCCTGCATGCCCCGGGCTTGAGCGATTTCGAGCGCGATCGCCGCGCCATCCTCGCCATGGCCGGCCCCTATCGCGTGAGCTTCGATTTTCTCGATGTGGCGAGGTTCGATCCGGCGCAGAAAGCGGATGCGCCTTACCAGAGCTGGGGAACCGAGTATGTCTTCGTCAGCGAGGATCGCGGGGACTTCATCGCCCTGCAGCATGTTCTGGTGATGCGCGTGCTGCAGCAGGACGGCAGCGAAAGCGAGCCTTTCGTCACGCGTCACTGGCGCCAGGAATGGCGTTACCAGGCCGACACCGCCCTGGTCTATGAGGGATCCAACGCCTGGTTTCTCAGGAAAATTCCGCAAGACCTGCGCCGGGGTGCCTGGGTGCAGTCGGTTTATCAGGTCGACGATTCGCCGCGTTATGCCGCGCCGGGCCGCTGGCAGCACAGCGACAGTTTCTCGACCTGGATCAGCGATGAAACCTGGCGGCCGCTGCCGCGGCGCGAATGGAGCGTCCGCAACGACTACCAGGTGCTGCTGGGAACGAACCGCCACACCATCACGCCGACCGGGTGGCTGCAGGAAGAAAACAACCTGAAGCTGGCACTGGAAGACTCCGGGAAACCGCGGGAAGCCCTCCCCTATCTGGCACGCGAATATGGCGTGGCGCGCTACGAACGGATCAAGGACTACGATTTTTCACCGGGGAAGGCTTATTTCGACAAGACCGAACCTTTCTGGTCCGAGGTCCGCGCGGCGTGGAAGGAAATCATCCTGCGCGGCGGGTTCAAACTGAGAAAGCCGGTGGATCAGGGACAACTGTTCGTGCCATTCTTCGAATATGCGGACAGGCTCACGGACGGCGAGCCGTTCGTGCTCGAGGATGCGCGCTCATTCATCGAGAAAATCCTGCGCGAAAACTACCTCGCTCCCACCTGAAGTTCAGCGCGCGACCTCCTCGACAAAGCGCGCGATGACGCGCGCCGTATCCTCCGGGAACTGGTCGATGAAGAAATGTCCGCCAGGCAGCGATTCGGCCTTCACGTTCGCGCAGCGCTTGCGCCATTCGGCCGGGATGTCGAAGTTCTTTGCCATCGTGCCGTTCGCACCGAAAAACGCCAGCGTCGGGCAGAGCACTTTCTTATCGATGTCTGTCCGATCGTGCTCGAGATCGATGGTGGCGGCCGCGCGGTAATCCGAGCACGTTCCATGGATCATCGCCGGATCGCGCCAGCAGCGGCGGTAGTCGGCCAGCATTTCCGCGTCGAAATCCTCCACGCGCGTTGCACCCCAGCCGACCAGGCAGGTCTCGTAGAAATAATCCGGGTCGAGGCCGATCATGTGCTCCGGGAACGGGGTGGGCTGCGACAGGAAATACCAGTGCCAGTACGTACCGGCGATCTTGCGCGTCGTATCCATGAACATCTTCCAGGTCGGCACGATGTCCAGCACGGCGAGCGAGGCGACGGCTTCGGGATGGTCCAGCGCCATGCGGTGAGCGGTGCGGCCGCCGCGATCGTGGCCCACGACATGGAAACGATCGAAACCCATCTGCTTCATCACTTCGACCTGGTCGGCCGCCATCGCCCGGAATGCATAGTTGCTGTTGTCCGGCGCGCACTTCGGCTTCGATGAATCGCCGTAGCCGCGCAGGTCGGCGCAGACCACGGTGAACTGTTTCGCAAGAATGAGCGCAGTCTTCGCCCACATCGCCAGGTTCTGCGGATAGCCGTGCAGCATCAAAATCGGCGGCCCCTTGCCGGCCGTCACGCAATTGATCATTACCTCGCCTGCTTGTATGCGCCGGCGCTCGAATCCTTCGAACATCTTCAGGCTCCAATGTCAGGAAATGCAATTCTCAGGTCGGCGAGCCTTTTTCAAAGCATTCCATTTCGGCCGGGATCGGCGTCCAATGCTGCGCTGAACGCGTCCAGATATGACGCTGGATCTTCACCCAGTTCGGATCGTCGAACGTTCCGCCCGCGATCCCGATCGTTCCCGGCCTTCTCTCCGCCCGCCACGCCACCGTGGTACCGCAGCGGGGACAGAATTCCATGCGCAGCCAGCGACGGCTCTCATCCGAATGATGCTCGTAAGTCGTTCGCGGACCACCGGAAAACTCGACTTGCTCCGCCTTGAACACGACCGGCTGGGAAAAGGCGCTGCCGGTGCGTTTCTGGCAGAACTTGCAATGGCAGACCGTGGCCAGCATCGGCTCGCCGATGGTCCGGTAGCGGACATCGCCGCATACGCAGCCGCCTTCGTGGATTGCGGTCATCGTTGTCGTTCTTCCTTTTCCAATTGATCACGGAGGCGAATCGGATTCACGCCGTAGCAAGTGAATATGCAAATATAATTATGTAGGCTTGAGCCTAGGCTGTTTAAATGGTTATAGCGAAATAGCGGCCGTTGCAGCGTCGTATTTTTCTTGAACTCGGCACGAAAACGCGCCGCCGTCATGCGCATTGCCGTTCCGCTTCCCTGCACGAGTGAGCGAACGGCCGAAACGCCGATTCCCAGCGCCATGGGTATGCCGACCATGCCTTCGTTGCCGACCATGCCGACTTCCAAAGTCCGGCGCTTATCGACTGCCGTCAGCAGAGAGACGAGGCAGTTGATGGGAAAGCAGACATACCGAATCCGTTCCGTGGGCTCATAAAGCACCTGCCCATAATTCAACTCGACTGGCTCGAGGCCCGTCAACATGCGCTGATACGCTTGCCGGGGCATGGCAGCAAGCAGGTGGTTTGCGCTAAATGGCTGGTTGGCGGCTCGCATCGCATTTAACTCCATTTTGTTGTGTGTACGGCACTACAGGTAACGTACGCAACTCATTCACAATTTTCGTTTTATTGGTTTGGATCGAATCTTTATGTGCGGTAACGAACTGAGTGTCCCGAGGGAGGCATCTAGTATCTGTTGTTGTCGATACAGCCAGGGCGCGGCAGATTTCTGTCGCCGGCAAGATCCAGGAAACATACGGCGTCTCCAAGGACGAAGTTGAGAAGCAGATTTCCGATTGGCAGAAGCTCTTGAAATGAATTTTCCTCACCTGAACCGATGCACGCTGCGAGAGTTTTCTCGGACGCTTGCCTGGCACGAATCACAATTAGGAGACATGAAATGACATTAGGAACAATTCTGCTAGTCGTTCTGATTCTATTGCTCATCGGGGCGATTCCAAGCTGGCCCTACAGCCGGCAATGGGGTTATGCCCCCAGCGGTGGTCTTGGGCTGGTGGTGGTCATCCTGCTCATTCTGTTGCTGCTGGGCAAGATATAGCGCGTTGCCCCGATTTTGCCCTCCGGCGGGCGGGAACCTCTTGATTGCGTTCAAGCATCGAGGGCCGATTTGGCATCAGGGTGCCGGGGTCAGCCCGACCCGGTTTTCTTTACTTGAAAGAGCTCTGGATAATGAAGCCGAAATGAGGAGTTGGATTACTTACGATAATCTGCTCTCATCGACTTGCGTGATATTTCCCTTCGGTCCCATGCCGGCGCAGGAAGCACCCTTCGTGCAGAGCACATCGCCCAGCGAACTCACTCGGCCACTGCGGCGGCCGGAGCTTTCTGCGTTCTGCGCTGAAAGCCGGCAAAGAATTCCCAGATCATCCGGCTGGCTTCCGGACCGTTCGGGTCGTTGAAAGGATGCTCGCCGTTGCCCCCGCTCCAGGCATGGTCCAGACCTTCCACCAGGACTTTTTTCAGAAGGAGCACGTCGCCGCGGCGGTACTCGCGTATTTCGTATGGATAGCGGTTGCCACCATGCTCGCCGCTGGTGAACTCCGTTATCGCCGCATTGCCGCCGTCGGCAAGCGTGGCCATCGCCATGAACTGTTCGACCACCTGATCGGCGTTCACCGGATTGACTGTCCCATCCCTGGTGCCGTGTATCACCAATACCGGAACGAAGGCGAAGTCCTTCTGCGCCAGCGCCTGCCGAGCCGCATTCTCCGGTGACGCACGCGAACCGTGCTTCATGGCCTTCGTTGCTTCGGAGACCGATTCGGCCGCCCGGTACATCAGGCCGGAATGCACCGCACAGGCAGCGAAAAGATTCCCGTAGCAACTTGCCATGATGCTCGTCATCGCGCCGCCAGCGGAAAGCCCGGCGATGTATACGCGGCCGGGGTCGACACCGTAAGCGGCGGTGACTTCGCGCACCATGCCTGCAATCAGCGCCGCTTCGCCGCCGGCGCGTTGTGCGGAGGAGTCGAACCAGTTCCAGCAACGAAAGGCGTTGGCCAATCTCCTCTGTTCCGGGTACAGCACCAGGAAGCCTTGCTGGTCGGCAAGCTGGTTCATGCGCGTGCCGCCGGAAAAGGTCACCGGATCCTGTTTGCAGCCATGAAGCATTACGAGCAGCGGCCAGGGTTTCGCCGCGTCATATCTCCCCGGCAGATACAGGTGGTAATTGCGCTTCGACCGCGGAAGGTGGAAGAACAGCAACCTGCGATGCGATTCGACATGGCTGCCCTCAACCCAGCGTCCCGGTGGACGGAAGGTGAGTTGCAGGACGAGTCGCCGGGCAAGGGAGGAAAGGCCGCCAAGCCAGCGTTTAAGCGTGTGCCACATGGAGGTTCGGACGCCAATGATTCCGGGTGCGCAGCTGGTACCGTTGCTGAATAGGAGTACCAGGGTTGATGGGTAGTTCAGTCTGGCCGGCGTTTGTTACGCGTTCGTGGAGCCCGCCGGCCGGTTTATCCGCAAACTATTTCATGAACACTGCCTCCACATTGTTGCCGTCCGGATCGAGCAGAAACGCGGCGTAGTATCTCGGGCTGTAATCAGTGCGCAGCCCCGGTTTGCCGTTGTCGCGTCCGCCGGCCTTGATGCCTTCCTTGTGAAAGCCGTCGACGGCGGCCCGATCGCGGGCGCGCAGCGCCACATGCACGCCGTTGCCCTTGGCATCCTTCGCCGCATAGAGCCACAGCCCAGGCTCCCCCTTGGGGCCGATACCCGCGTACGAATCTTCTTTTGTGGAAACGACGTGGCCGAGCGGCGCGAGTGCAGCCGAATAAAAACGCACGGCGGCGTCCAGGTCTTTCACTTTCAATCCGATGTGGTCGTACATGGCGATCTCCTCTGTTGCGAGGAGATCATATTAGGACAATGCGGCGAGCCGATCTTGGAAAATCTTGCGATCGCCCTTCGCCGCCTTACGGAAGCTGCGGGGCGGGACGCCGGCGGCACGATGGAAGGTACGCACGAAGTTGGAAAGGTCGGCGAAGCCGACGTCGAAGGCGATGTCGGTAATCGGGCGGTCGTTGTCGGCCAGCAGGCGCGCCGCATGGCGAAGGCGCGAGCGCACAAGGTATTGATGCGGCGTCACGCCGACGACTTTCGCGAACAGGCGCAGGAAGTGGAACGGGCTCAATCCGGCCTGACGCGCGGCGGCGTCGAGATCGACTTGTTCGTGCGAATGCGCGTCGAGCCAGAGCGCCGCTTCCACCGCGCGGCGGCGATCGCGCGCGCGGGCTTGCGGCTGAGGCTGCTTTCGGCCCGACATGATCTGGACGAAACGGGCCGGGAACAACCAGCCGAGTTCGTCGAGTCCGACGTCGCTTCTGCCTTCGGCGGCAGCCTGCGCGAGTTCGCCGATCACCATCAGTTCCGCCAGCGGCGGCAAACCGCCGCTGCGCCAGACGCCGGCCCGGGGGCCGATGCTCTCCACCGCTTCCGGAACCAGGTGGAAGGCCAGGCACTCGTCGCCACAGACATGGTGGTCATGCGTGCACACGAACTCGTCGCCGGCGTTGCCGATGAGCACGGCGCCTGCGACCAGATCGAAGGTTTGTCCCCGCGTGCGATAGCCGAAGCTGCCTTTGCGCACATAAGCCACCGAATAGCCGCGGTGCACCTCAGTGAAGGGCTTTTCGGCCGGACCGGCCGTGCAGCGGTAGTCAACGACGGAAACCGGCCCGCTGCGCAATTCGGTTCTGTTCAGCATGGACGAAGTCTACGACTGGCAATCCCGCCCCGCAATCGGCGCACAGCAATCGCAATTTTGTCCAAGTCCGGGTCCTGGTTTTGTCCCACGATGATCGCTCGACGGCAAAAATCGGGGGGCCGACATGATCCGTGATCCGTTTCTGGATACGCTGCACGCAGACGGCCCCGTGGCCGATCGCGCGCAGCAGATGATGCTGTACGGGCAGTTCGAAGGTTCGCGGGACGGCACGCTGAAGTACCTGGACCCGGAAGGGGCGCGCCGCGAGACCACGGCGGAAGTGCATTTCGGATCGGTGACGACATCGTTCAGGAATACCGAGCCGACAACGGCACGCGCGTGCAGTGGCTGTTCACGGAAATAACGCCGGACTCCTTCCATTGGATCAATCGCGATTCCGCAGACGACGGCGGGAACTGGAATGTTCGCGGCGAATTCTTCCTGCGCCGTAGTGCGATGCGCTGACGTACGGACTAAAGAATAACTCTCACCGCGGAGGACGCCAACTGGCGGGAATTATTTCTTGGCCCGATCCGCGGCGCGCCACAGATACCAGCTGGCGACGGAGCGATACGGCTTCCATTTCGCGCCCGGCTTGATCAGATCCTTCGGCGCGGGAAATTTGCGCTTCCTGAAAGCGGCCGCGAACCCCGCGCGGATTCCATAATCGTCCACCGGCCAGACGTCCGCACGGCCGAGCCGCGAGATGAGCAGCATTTCCACGGTCCAGCGGCCGATGCCCCTCACCTGCGTGAGGCGCTCGATCAATTCCTCGTCGACCATGCGATGGGCTTCGGCGAGCGTCGGGATATCGCCGCCGACGGCCTTGCGCGCGAGATCCTTGATCGACAGCAGCTTGGAATTCGACAGGCCGGCGCCGCGGAGCTTCTGGTCGGAAGTGCGCAGGATCAGTTCGGGTGTCAGCCCCTGGGCGACGGGAAACAGGGCGCAGACCCGTGCGAAGATGGACGCGGCGGCCTTGCCGTTCAGTTGCTGGTAGACGATCGCTTCGGCGAGCGCCACGAAAATGCTGCGCGCTCCCAGAAGCCGCATGCGGAAAGGCCCGACCTCGTCGATGAGCTTCGCCAGCACCGGATCGGCGTCACGCAGGTGCGCAACGGCGACATCCGGATCGAAGCCGAATACGCCATCGCCCTCGAACAACGCACCCTGCCCGCTCGCCCTCGCCGCTTCGATCGACAGCATGCGCAGCTTCGTCGCGATGCCGCCGTTGGCGGAGAATCCGCCCAGCTTTCCGCTTGCCGCGAGAACCCGATGGCAGGGCACGACAACGGCGAACGGATTGCGTCCGAGCGCCTGTCCCACGGCGCGAGCCGAGCCGCCCGCGCCCATCTGCCTGGCGATCTCGCCGTAGGAAAGTGTCACGCCCGGCGGGATGTTGCGCGCAACCTCATAGACGCGGCGATGAAAAGGCGAAACGCGCTGCATGTCGAGCACGGCCGCAGACAGGTCGGCCGTTTCGCCCGCCAGCAGCGCGACGATGCCGTCGAGCGCGCGCTGGATTTCCGGCGGCGGCGATGCCTCGGTCGCGCCGGGATGGTGCCGGAGCAACCGGGCCCGGGTATCGGGTTCGCGCGATTCCGGCAACTGCACGCCGACGATGCCGCGCTCGCTCCATGCAATGCCGCAGCGCCCGATGGACGTATCGAAGAGCGTGAAGCCGTGCTCGGTCATGCCCGCATGCTCGTCCATGGCCCGGCCCGGCGTCTTGGAGAAAACTGCTCCGTCCAACCCCATCGTTCAGCGCAGCATGTCGACAATTTGAAACCCCATCAGGGCAAGTGCCGTCACCATGCTTGCATACGGCACCCAGCCGGGCACCGTATAGATACCGGACACGGCGGGGCCGGCGCGCTTCACGCGGATCAGTGCGAGGCTGATCAGCGCAAAGACAACGAGCACGGAGAAGCTGGTGATTTTCGCCAGGGTCACGAGCGGCAATGCCAGCGCGAGGACGAGCACGGCGGCCGCAACCATCGCCGTCGCCAGAACCGGTGTCTGCGTCTGCGCATCGACCTCGCCAATGCGCTCGGGAAGCCATCCCTCCCGGCTCATCCCGTAGAGCATGCGCGCGGCCATGATGATCTGGATCAGCGCGCCATTGATCACCGCGAAAAGGCCGATCAACGCCATGATTTTCGCACTGCCCCCGGTTGCCCGTTCGAACATCAGTGCGAGCGGTGCGCTGCTCTCGGACAATTCGCGCAGCGGCAGGGTAAGGACCGCCGTGAGCGAGACCGCCAGGTACAGTAAGGTGGATATTCCGATCGCAAGCAGGATCGCCAGCGGAAGATTGCGTCGCGGTTCCTGCACTTCTTCGGCGACATTGGCCATGTCCTCGAAACCGATAAACGCGTAAAAAGCCAGGAAGCCGCCGAGCGCAATACCCTGCCAGGCCGTTGCCTGGAACGGCGGAATGAGTTCGGGCAGGCGCTGCGGCAACGTGCCGAGCGACGGCGACGCCACCACGACGATCAGGATGAGACCGCCGACCTCGATGATGGTGGCCACCGCCGCAGCCGTAACGGATTGCGCGATTCCCCATGCCGCGAGAAATCCCAGTGCGCAGACGGTAACGACGATAATCCCGCCATCGGGAATGTCGAAAAATACCCGGAAGTAGCCGGCGAAGCCCTTCGTGATCGTCGCGGCCGAGACCAGCCCGGAAAACACGATGAGAAATCCGACCAGAATGGAAAGCCAGCGCAGGCCGAATCCATGCTGCGCATAGACCGCCGCGCCACCGGCAAGCGGATAGCGGGAACACAGTTCCATGTAGGTAAAGGCAGACAGGCCCGCGGTCACGGCGGCCATCACGAAGGAGAGGGGCGCGAACATTCCAGCCGCAGCCGTCACTTTCCCGACCAGAACATAAATGCCGGCGCCAAGGATGGTGCCCAGGCCGTAAAAGGTGATCAGGGGCAGCGACAGCGAACGGCGCAGACCGACTTTTTCCAGGGGAGTTGAAACGGGGGCTTGAGGTTGCTCCGAGCCGGTCATGTATTTGTTGCTGGCCGTATGGTCAAACCCGGATTCTCCGACAAACGGAGGGACGCTGCCGCTGCTTTCGAGTAAAGCGCCCGCGCGAGCACTACTAGTAGTACTACTCCACGCGTGAAGCCAACGACGACATGTAGCCGGCGGCCTAAACGCTGTGCGCGGATGCTATCGCCGCATCGCCGGGTTCGACAGAATCCCTGGACTTTGGCAATTACTGGCGCGCTACAAGACGACCGGGAAGGCTCGCCGGTGAGTCAAAGTCCTGGCGCTCATAGTAGCCAGTGCGAAACCCCGAGGAATACTCATCGATTCCGATCTGGACATACATGGAGGGCATCGTGCCAAGCCGGCGACAGTTCTCGCCATCGACATAGCCTTCCGCCCGCGCCAGCGACCAGCGATTCTTTTCTGCCAGCAGTTTGGCCTTTTCCTCGGACATAACTTTCATATTGCTTCCTTTTTTGTCCCGCGCTGGAAAACTCCAGGCCGGCGTAGCCAAGTCGCAGCCGCGAAGTAGGCCGTGCGGATAGTGATTACCATTGTTCGTTCCGGTTCCGTGTTTGGCCGGGCGCTGGTCATCTGGCTCCCTTGCCCCACAACACCACCTCCACGGTGGAGATCAGGATCATGATGTCGAGGAACAGGGAATGGTTCTTCACGTAGTAAAGATCGTATTGAAGCTTTTCGATGGCATCGTCGATCGAGGCGCCGTAGGGATAGCGCACCTGCGCCCAGCCGGTGATCCCCGGCTTGGCGCTGTGGCGCAAGGCATAAAAAGGAATCTGCGTCAGCAGCTGGTCGACGAAGAACGGCCGTTCTGGGCGCGGGCCGACGAAGCTCATATCCCCCTGGAACACGTTGATGATCTGCGGCAGTTCGTCAATGCGGACCTTGCGGATGAACCGTCCGACCCGAGTGGTTCGATCGTCGTTGGCTTTCGCCCACTGCGGCTTTCCGCCGAGCTCCGCATCGTTTCTCATGCTGCGAAACTTGTAGAGTGTGAAATTGCGCCCGCCCAGGCCGACGCGCTCTTGCCGGAACAGCACGGGCCCGCCGCTTTCCAGGTAAATGCACAGCGCGGCGACGAGCATGACAGGCAAGGTGAGCAGCAGCAGTGCCCCGCTCACGGTCAGGTCGAACAGGCGCTTCACGGCATTGGAGAAGTTCCCCTTGCGGAAGCCATCCCCGAGGACCATCCAGCTCGGGTTGAGCGAATCGAGCAACACTTGCCGGTACTCGCGCTCGAAAAAAGTGGGCAACTCGATAACTTTGATCCCCTTCATTCTGCACCCGAGCAGTTGCTGCACGGGAAAGCCTCCACCACGGCGGTCCCTGACAGCGACCACGACCTGGTCGATATCGTGTTTTTCAACGATGGCCAGCAGTGAATCTCCCGCCGCCATGGGCAGGATCTGCGGCAGGGGGACATAGTGCTTGGCGGGCTGGAGCGCGATATAACCGATCACTTGGTGGTTCGGATTACGCAGTGCATATTCCGCAAGCTTCATGACCCGAGAACCCGTGCCCAGGACCAGCACGCGTGACTTGAATACGCCCAGATTGGTCCACCTGTGAAAGGCCGCGCGAACCAGGACGCTCCCTGCCCAGGCCACCAGCATTACGGTCGCGCCGAGCGCGAAAGGCCTCGGGAAAACCGAGGAGGGCATCAGATACGAGACCAGGCCCGTTATCACGAAACCCACCACGAAGGCGGCAACCTGGCGAATCTTCGCGGATCGGGATTTATTCGACAGGTCTGGCTGGTAGAGCCCCATGCTCGACATGACGACAATCATGCCCAGCGCGAATGCCGCAACCTGGGACGACACTTCCGCGGCGGTCGAGAAAGCCGCTCCGGTTCCGCCGAGCTGCAGGGAAATGCCGATATAGGCCGCGATCAACCAGACCAGCGTTTCCACCGCCAGCAGGGCGATCAGCCGCCTCGGAACGTAATGCCTGAAGATATGGATCATTAAGCAAATATTGCGTTTATTCATCAGCCCATTTGTTCGCGCCAGTCCGAAGACTGGCGCGGTCAAGACAGGGTGCGCACGGGGTTTGCCGGTGCCAAGTGTCATTACACACCCAGCCTCCCTTGCTCGTCGGTTGTCCCCGGCGCATTTCCCCATATCGCAATGGCTATGCCAGTTGAGGCATGTCGAAAAATTGGCATAGCCGCATTGCTCGAAAGCGCTCTGTTTGCGAACGGAAAAATAAAGTGGCGGGAAACCGTCAATCAAATCTGACGAATCCTCAGCACAAACTTTGTGCCAAAGATCGTCATTGAACGTCGATATTTCGAGATTGCTGGCGTGTTACGACTAATAATCATCGATGGTTTAACCGCTGCCAGCCTTGCGTCAACGCTCTTGCCGTCGAACGTTTTTTGCTATGGTTTGGTATTTTCAGCCAAGTGCCAACTGTTCAAGCGCCAGCAGAGGTAAAGATGACTGAGATTACAGCTCTTCCCCAAGCCATCCTGCTGCCGGGCATCCGCTCCCGTTTCGTGGAAAGCATCAACGGTCTGCGGATGCATATCCTGGAAGCCGGGTTCGAGAACAAAAACCGGCCGCTGGTCCTGCTTCTGCACGGCTTCCCGGAACTCGCCTATAGCTGGCGCAAAGTGATGCTGCCGCTCGCGGCGGCGGGCTATCACGTCGTTGCCCCCGATCAGCGCGGCTACGGACGCACCACCGGATGGGACGGCGACTATGACGGCGATGTCGCTTCTTTCCGCATGCTCAACCTGGTGCGGGACATGCTGGGACTGGTCTCGGCGCTGGGCTATCGATCGGTCGACGCCGTATTCGGCCACGACGCCGGCTCTCACGTCGCGGCCTGGTGTGCGCTGATACGACCGGATTTTTTCCGCTGCGTCGCCATGATGAGCGCGCCGTTTGCCGGTCCGCCTTCGCTGCCGTTCAACACCGACAGCGAAGACCCGAAAAAGATGCGCGACAGCATTCACGACGAGTTGGCCGCACTGAAGCGCCCGCGCAAGCACTATCAGTGGTACTACTCGACGCGCCCTGCCAACGGCGATATGTGGAAATGCCCGCAGGGCGTCCATGCGTTCATGCGCGCGTACTATCACCACAAGAGCGCGGACTGGAAGCAGAACCAGCCGTTCCCGCTCAGATCGTGGACGGCGGGCGAGCTGGAGAAAATGCCGACCTACTACATCATGGATCTGAAGGAGAACATGGCGGAAACGGTGGCGAAAGAAATGCCTTCAGCGTCGCAAATCGCAGCAAACAAATGGCTGCCCGACAACGAGCTCGCCGTTTATGCCGAAGAGTACGGCCGGAATGGTTACCAGGGCGGCCTGCAGTGGTACCGCTGCAACACCAGCGGCGCCAATACCGCGGAGCTGCAACTCTTCTCCGGCCGCACGATCGATGTGCCGTCCTGCTTCATCGCGGGCAAGAGCGACTGGGGCATCTACCAAAGGCCCGGCGGCGACATAATCAAGATGCAGAAGGACGCGGTAACGAAC
>JANXPQ010000559.1 GCA_025357235.1 Betaproteobacteria bacterium | reverse complement strand
TTTTTACTTCCCCAAATACTTCCGCAACCGCTCGACTCCTTCGGCAAGCACCGGGATCGACTTCGGATACGAAAAGCGCACATGCTGCTTCGAGAGGTGAGCGCCGAAATCGAGTCCGGGGGCAATGGCAACGCCGGCTTTCTCCAGCAAGTCCCAGCAGAAGCTGTAGCTGTCGGATGTGAGCCGCTCGCAGTTCGCGTAGATATAGAAGGCCCCCTCCGGCGTAACCGGGATGTCGAAGCCGAGCTTGCGCAATTCCGGCAGCAGGAAATCGCGCTGTTCGCGGAATGCGTCGCGCCTTTTCTCGAGCAGCGCCACCGTGTCCGGGTGAAACGCGGCGAGCGCGGCCCGCTGCGCCAGCTCCGAAGCGGAAATGAACAGGTTCTGCGCCAGTTTGTCGACCGGGGCGATGTACTGCTCGGGTGCAACCATCCAGCCCAGGCGCCATCCGGTCATGCCGAAATATTTCGAGAAACTGTTGATGATGAATACGTCGTCGGCAAATTCCAGCGCGCTGCGATCGCGCTTGCCATAGGTGAGGCCATGATAAATTTCATCGACGATCAGCACGCCGCCGCGCGCCTTGACCACGGCGTGGATGCGTTCGAGTTCGTCATGATCGATCAGCGTGCCGGTCGGATTCGCCGGCGAGGCGATCAGCACCGCCACGGTTTTCGGCGTCCAGTACTTTTCCACCAGCCTGGCGGTGAGCTGATACGCCGTATCCGCGCCGACGGCAATTCCAACTGCCTCGCCTTCCATGGTGCGCACGAAGTGGCGGTTGCACGGATAACCGGGGTCGGCCATCAGCACCTGATCGCCCGGGGACAGCAATGCGCCCATGGTCAGCAACAAGGCACCCGAGGAGCCCGCCGTCACGACGACGCGCGAGCGCGGCACTTCCACGCCATAACGCGTGTGATACCAGGCCGCGATCCCATCGCGTAATTCCGCGATGCCGAGCGAAGACGTGTAACCGATGCGCCCGCCTTCGATGGCGCGGATTCCCGCGGCGGCGATCAAAGGCGGCGTCGGGGCATCCGGTTCGCCGACGACCATGTTCGAGATCGACCGTCCTTGCGCTTCCAGTTCCTTGGCGCGGTTGATCAGTACCACGACGTGGAACGGCTCGATGCCTTCCATGCGGGATGCGATGTGCGGACTGACGGTGGCCGGGAGATTTTCGGGTCGGTTCATGCAAATCCTCGATCGGGCACAGGCGGCACGGCAATGTAGATAACCGAATCTTATGCCGCGCAACCGCCCGGCAGCAACGCTGCGGATTCAAAAATCCGCCGCGACCGACTAACATGTCGATCCTTTCATGGACTCCAACAAAATCAGGAAAACCGGCAAATGAAGATTGCAATCATCGGTAGCGGCGGCGTCGGCGGCTACTTCGGCGCAAGGCTGGCCGCCAGCGGACAGGATGTCACTTTCGTGGCCCGCGGCGCGCACCTCGAAGCCATGCAGAAAAAAGGGCTGAAGGTTCTCAGCGCGCTTGGCGACCTGCATCTGCCCGAAGTGAAGGCCACCAGCGACACGACGGTCATCGGTCCGGTCGACGTGGTCATGATCGCCGTGAAGCTTTGGGGCACCGAACAAGCCGGAGCGGCCGCAAAGCCGTTGATCGGACCGAACACCGTCGCCGTATCTTTTCAAAACGGTGTCGTCGCCGTGGATACCCTGTTGCCGATTCTGGGCAAGGACCACGTCATGGGCGGGGTATCGAACATCGCCGCCCTGATCGAAGAACCCGGCGTAATCCGCCACAACGGCAACATGGCGAGCCTGTTCTTCGGTGAACTCGACGGCAAGCCATCCGCAAGATCGCAGGCGTTGCAGGTTGCCTGCAAGATTGCCAATGTGCAGGCCGAACTCGTCAGCGATATCAACAAGGCGATCTGGGAAAAATTCGTGCGCCTGGTTACACTTTCGGCGTTGACTTCGGTGACGCGCATGCCGGTCGGGCCGCTGCGCTCCGATCCCGATACGCGCGCGTTGATGCAGCAGGTCATGGAAGAGGTGGTGGCGATCGGCAAGGCCAGAGGCGTGAAATTCGACGCGGATCTCGTCGCCGACCAGATGTCCAAGGTCGACACCTATCCGGCCACGATGGTGGCGTCGATGTGCGGCGACCTGCGCCGCGGCAACCGCCTTGAGCTTCCCTGGCTATCCGGCATGGTCGCCAAATTCGGCAAGGAACTCGGCGTCCCCACACCCGCCAACCAGTTCGTCTATGCCGCGCTCAAACTTTACGTCAACGGCCGTCCAGCCGAAGCTCCGATTTAATGATTACACCCAACACGGAAGCACGGAGAGCACAGAGGTCACAGAGGAAAACAAAAGTCGCGATTGTTTAGATGTGGCGCCCAACACCTCTGCAATTGGTGGCGATATTTGGAATGGCCCCATGATAGTCAAATACTTCATTTATTGCTCTTCTCCGTGCCTCTGTGCTCTCTGTGCCTCTGTGTTGGGTTTTGACTTGGGAGTTAAAAATGATACTGACAATAAAAAACATCCGTGCTCGCGCCGTGCAGGCGCCGCTGAAGCGGCCGCCGCGTTCGGCGTCGGGGGAGATTCCGAATGCCGCGCTGGTGCTGATCGACATCGAAACCAGCGAGGGCATCACGGGGAGCAGCTATCTGTTTGCGTTCATGCGCAGCATGCTCAAGCCGACGGTGGCCATGGTCGAGGCACTGGCGGAGATGATCAACGGCGACGCAGTCGTGCCGTTCGATATCGACGCGAAACTGCGCAAGCGGATGACGCTGCAGGATTCGCACGGCATTGCCGGCCAGGTCATTGCGGGCATCGACATGGCAGCGTGGGATGCGTATGCGAAAAGCCTCGGCGTGCCGCTGGTACGCGCGCTCGGCGGCGACGTCAAACCGGTGCGGGCTTATAACAGTTGCGGACTGTGGATCAAGGATCCGGCCCTGCTCGCGGACGAAGCATCACAATTGATTGCCGAAGGCGGCCACAGTGCGCTGAAGCTGCGCATCGGCCGGCCGAATTTCAAGGATGACCTTGCCGCCGTGCGCAATGTGAAGAAGCGCATCGGCGACGACATCCTGCTGATGACCGATTTCAACCAGAGCCTGACGGTCAACGAGGCCGTTTATCGCGGAAGGGCGCTGGACGACGAGGGCCTGTACTGGATCGAGGAGCCGATCCGCCACGACAATTATGTCGGTTGCGCAAAAATCGCCGCGGAAGTAAAGACGCCGATCCAGATCGGCGAGAATTTGCTGAACACGTTTGAATTTCAAAAAGCGATCGACGCCAGGGCCGCCGAGTTCTACATGCCCGACGTGCAGCGCATCGGCGGCGTGACCGGCTGGCTGCGTGCCGCGGCGATCGCGCACGCGCACAACCTCGACATGTCCAGCCACCTGTTCCCGGAATTCAGTTCCCACCTGCTGGCGGTAACGCCGACCTGCCACTTCCTGGAGTACGTGGACTGGGCCGGCGCCATCCTGCAGCAACCTTTCGAAGTCAAAAACGGGCATGTCGCCATTCCCGACGTTCCGGGGGTCGGCATTGCCTGGAACGAGGACGCGGTCAAAAAGTATCTGCTGGCGTAAACTAACGCTTTAAAGGGCTTTTCCATCGCAGACAGGCCCGGGACAACGAGGAAACCACCATGAACATGCCGGCAGAAAAACACCAGACTGCTATCGACGAATTGCGTGCCAGGTTCGGCGAGCGCCTTTCCACCAGCACGGGCGTGCGCGACCACCACAGCAAGGACGAGTCCTGGCACCATCCGCACCGTCCCGATGCCGTGGTGTTTCCGAACAGCACCGAAGAAGTTGCCGACATCGTGCGAATCTGCGCCGCGCACAAGACCCCGGTGGTTGCTTACGGCACCGGCTCCTCGCTCGAAGGCAACGTGATTCCGCACCATGGTGGCGTGGTTGTCGACCTGGCGAACATGAACAAGGTTCTGCGCGTCAGCGCGGAAGATCTCGACGTCACCGTGCAGGCACGCGTAACGCGCAAGGAATTGAACGCTTTCATCCGCGACCAGGGCCTGTTCTTCCCGATCGATCCGGGCGCGGACGCGTCTCTCGGTGGCATGGCCGCCACGCGCGCGTCAGGCACCAATGCCGTGCGCTACGGCACGATGCGCGAGAACGTATTGGCGCTGACCGTCGTGCTGGCCGACGGCCGCATCATCCGCACCTCGCGCCGCTCGCGCAAATCCGCGGCGGGTTACGACCTGACGCGTCTGTTCGTCGGCTCGGAAGGCACGCTCGGCATCATTACCGAAGTCACGCTGCGCCTTTACGGCATTCCCGAAGCAATGGCCGCTGCCGTGTGTTCCTTCGATTCCATCGAAGGCGCGGTCGACACCGTCATCCAGACCATCCAGCTCGGTATTCCGGTCGCGCGCATCGAATTGCTCGACGACGTGCAGATGGATTCCGTCAATAAATTCTCCAAGTTGAACTATCCGGTCAAAGACACGTTGTTCGTCGAATTCCACGGCACCGAAGCCGGCGTCAAGGAACAGGCGGAAATGGTGCAGTCGATCGCCGCGGAGCACGGCGGCGGCGAATTCAAATGGGCGACCAAGACCGAAGAGCGCACGGCGCTGTGGACGGCGCGCCACGATGTGACGTATGCCAACAAGGCGCTGCGTCCGGGTTGCGAAATCTGGGCGACCGATGTCTGCGTGCCGATTTCCAAGCTGGCTGAATGCATCATGGAGACCAAGAAGGATCTGAAGGACAGCTTCCTGATCGCGCCGCTGGTCGGCCATGTCGGCGACGGCAACTTCCACCTGGGTTTCCTGATCAATCGCGACGATCCGAAGGAACTCGAAGAAGCCGAGCGCCTGAACGACCGCCTGGTCATGCGCGCGCTGGCGATGGACGGCACCTGCACCGGCGAGCACGGCATCGGCCTGGGCAAGCAAAAATTCCTGGTCGCCGAGCACGGCGAAGCGGTCGCCGTGATGCGCCAGATCAAGAAGGCGCTCGACCCGCAGAATATTCTGAATCCGGGCAAGATCTTTACGATGTAAGTGAGGAGCAAGGGGTGAGGGGTAAGGAGCAAAACCTTCTCTCTCGCCCCTTCGGCTTCTCTACTTTAGGATCCTTAAGACTGGAATTGGTGCGCCCTTCCGCATTCACCCTCACCCCTTCCTCCTAACCCCTCACCCGTGCCAACGATCTACGGCATCAAAAACTGCGACACCATGAAGAAGGCGTTCGCCTGGCTCGACGGTCACGGCGTTCATTACGATTTCCACGATTACAAGACGGCGGGCATCGACGTCGCCCGGCTGACAGCCTGGTCGAAGCAGGTCGGTTGGGAAGTTCTGCTGAATACGCACGGCACCAGCTGGCGCAAGCTCTCTCCGACGCAGCAGGCACATCTCGACGAGGCCAAGGCACTGAAGCTCATGAGTGAGCATCCAAGCCTCATCAAGCGCCCAGTGCTGGAAAACGAAAAAACCCTGCTGGTCGGATTCGTCCCGGAGCGCTATACCGAAGCCTTCAAAAAGTAGGAAGCGCCCGCTTCCGTCTTTCCTCTTTCACCTGAGTTTCGCTCTTGAATACCTTTACCCGATCCCCCATATCGAACCGACCGCTCATACTTTTGTCCGACGATAACGAAATGTATACAAACGACGAACAATTCAGACTCGGCAGCAACGGTCCCCGCCTTCGTGTATCTGCGCCAGGTTTTCTCGGCAGGATTTTGACGGCCGTTGCGAGTGCCGCGGTGCTCGTGTTGGCATTCATGTTCTCGCTGGTGATTTTTGCGGCCTTGGCGGTCATTGCGCTGCTGGCCGGCAGCTATCTGTGGTGGAAAACGCGCGCGCTGCGCAGGCAGATGCGCGAACGGCCGCGCGGCGGACGTATCATCGAAGGCGAAGTTATTCGCGACAGCGAATCGCGGGATACGATTCAGCCCTGAATCGGCATTCAGCCGGTGAGCACGTATTTTGTGCGCCATTTCCGGTATTCCTGAAACACCCCGTCCCTGTATAACAGTCATGCTTTGCATGTCGCTACCCCGCGTCATCATGGTCGAGCACGTGCACGCCCAAGAGAATCATCCGTGGTGAACTGCATTCTTTCAGCGGGGTCAATTTAGTAAGATGCCGGACCGGTGTTGCCAGGCGCTGAAACACTGGTTCGGACCGGATGAGGGGGAGGTCTCGTTTGCACAAACCGATGTGCGGGTGGGCGGCCGCTTTCATATCGTCTTCAGCACGCTCGACGGCGAGCAACACGATGTCAGCGGCATCTACCGGGCGGTACAGCCATACCGCAAGCTGGTGTTCACCTGGGCATGGAAGAGCACGCCCGAGCGTGAATCGCTGGTGACCCTCACCTTCCAGCGTTCCGGCAGCGGCACCGAATTCAACATGCTGCACGAGCAGTTCTTCGATATCGCGGCTCGCGACCGGCACGAGTACGGCTGGACCGGCGCTCTCGCCAAACTCGAACGCTTTCTGCTGGAGAAATAAGGCCGGCGGAATCCGGCCCGGGCTTGGCAATTGACAACATATTTTTCCGGCGTGTATATTTAACCAATTGGTTAAATATCTGGAGAGTGAAATTCAAAGCATGGCCCCCGACCGCCTCAGCAGCACGTTCGCAGCCCTCGCCGACCCCACGCGGCGTGCCATTCTCGCCCGGCTCGCTTCGGGGGAAAAGTCCGTGAACGATCTGGCGGAACCGTTCGAAATGAGTCTTCCCGCGGTATCCAAGCATCTCAAGGTGCTGGAAACCGCGGGCCTGATCTCTCGCGGCCGCGACGCGCAATGGCGTCCCTGCCGGCTCGAGGCCGCACCGCTCAAGGACATTTCCAATTGGGTGGAGCGCTACCGGAAGTTCTGGGAGGAAAGCTTCGACCGGCTGGATGCCTATCTGCGGGAAATCCAGGCCAAGGAAAAGAAACCCAGGGGTGGCAGCCGCAAGAAAAAGTAGGCGCCAGGCAACCTGCCCCAATTGCGGGCGAGTAGACAAGCGAAGGAGACAAGGCATGCGATTCATTGTGATCGTCAAAGCGGACAAGAATTCGGAAGCGGGCGCAATGCCGGATGAAAAGCTGCTTGCCGAGATGGGAAAGTACAACGAAGAACTGGCGCAAGCCGGCGTGCTGGTCGCCGGGGAAGGATTGCATCCAAGCTCGAAGGGCGCGCGCGTGCGTTTCTCCGGAGACAAGCGCACGGTGATCAACGGCCCATTCCCCGAAACGAACCAGCTGATCGCGGGTTACTGGATATTCCAGGTAAAGTCCCGCGGGGAAGCGATCGAATGGGTCAAGCGCTCCCCCAATCCCTTCCCGGGCTCGGAGTCGGAAATCGAAGTTCGCCAGCTATTCGAAGCAGAAGATTTCGGCGCGGAGTTCACCCCCGAACTGCGGGAGCAGGAAGAGCGCATACGCTCGATGACCGAGAAGCGCTGAAGGCCGAACCACTTACGAACCAGGAAAGGAATCGCCATGATCATCCAGCCTTATCTGTTTTTCGACGGCCGCTGCGAGGAAGCGCTCGATTTCTATCGCAGCAAACTGGGCGCCGAAGTACTGATGAAGATGCGCTTCACCGACGCCCCCCATCCCCATCCACCGGGTATGGTGCCGCCAGGTTCGGAAAACAAGATCATGCATTCGAGTTTTCGCATCGGCGAGACGACGGTGATGGCTTCTGACGGCAACTGCAAGGGCAAGCCGAGTTTCCAGGGCTTCTCCTTGTCGATCTCCGTAAAAAACGAACCCGAGGCCGAACGGCTTTTCGCAGCGCTGGGCGATGGCGGACAGGTGCAGATGCCGATGAACAAGACGTTCTTCTCCCCGCGCTTCGGCATGGTCGCCGACCGCTTCGGCGTGTCGTGGATGGTCATCGTCGTCCAATAAGCGCAGGCACCAGGAGAAAATAACCATGCTCAAGTTCATCCTCATGGGCCTCGCCGTCATCGTCGTCGTGCTGGCCGTCGTCGTGGCCATGCAGCCCGCCGAATTCCGTGTCGCGCGCAGCACGACGATGTCCGCCCCCGCACCGGCTGTTTTCGCCCAGGTCAACGATCTGCACGAATGGGAAACCTGGAATCCGTGGCAGAAAAAGGATCCGGCGATGAAGCTGACCTTCGCCGGCCCATCCGCCGGCCCGGGAGCGTCTTATTCATGGGCGGGCAACAACGAAGTGGGCGAAGGTCGCCTGACGATCACCGAGACCCATCCGAGCGACCTGGTCAGGATCAAACTCGAATTCATGAAGCCCTTCGCCGCCACGAACACCGCGGAATTCACGTTCAAGCCCGAGGGCGATCGAACCAACGTGACGTGGAGCATGGCAGGGTCCAACAATTTCTTTGCCAAGGCGATCCACCTCGTCATGAACATGGACAAAATGGTCGGCAGTGAATTCGAGAAGGGCTTGGCGGACATGAAAGCGGCGGCGGAAGCGGC
>JANXPQ010000558.1 GCA_025357235.1 Betaproteobacteria bacterium | reverse complement strand
GCATAGGCGCGGTTGGTCGGTTCGAGCGGACCGGTCAACAGATACTCTTCCTTGATCGGTTGCGGACAGTCGCGTGGATAAATGCAGGACGATCCCAGAAAGAGAAGGCGCTTGACGCCGGCTCGCCATGATTCGTGAATTACGCTGTTCTGGATTGCCAAATTCTGTTCGATGAACTCGGCAGGATAGGTGTCGTTTGCCAGTATTCCGCCGACCTTTGCCGCAGCAAGGAAAATGTATTCGGGTCGCTCGGCAGTCAGAAATTCCTGGACCGCGGGTTGACGCGTAAGATCCAGTTCCGAATGGCTACGGGTGATGAGATTGGTGTACCCGGCCGATTGCAGGCGGCGCACGATCGCCGACCCCACCAGGCCGCGATGTCCGGCGACATAGATTCGCGCGTCGAGTTTCATCTCTTGACGCTCCAGTGAACAGCGAACAGTGAACAGCGAACGGCCGTCATCATTTCAATGTAAGGATTGACTCATTAATTCGGTTGATAAGCAGTTCTACTGTTTTCCGTTTACTGTTTACCGTTCACGTCACTCGTTGTAATCGTAGGGCCGGTGGCCGTGGCGCTTGACGAGTTCGTCGCGCTCTGCGGATTTCAAGTCGGCGGTGACCATTTCCTCGACCAATTGCTCGAAACTGACCTTGGCAGACCAACCCAGCCTGGCTTTGGCTTTTGACGGATCGCCCAGCAAGGTTTCGACTTCCGCTGGGCGGAAGTAGCGCGGATCGACCGCCACCACGGTGTTGCCGTTTTCGTTCATCGCCTTTTCGTCTGCGCCCTTGCCCGACCATTCGATCTTGAGCTCCAGCCTGCGCGCGGCCACATCGACGAATTCACGCACGCTGTGCTGTTCTCCGGTTGCGATGACGAAGTCCTCGGGTTGCTGCTGTTGCAGCATCAGCCACATCGCCTCCACGTAATCGCGCGCATGTCCCCAGTCGCGCAACGAATCCAGGTTGCCGAGATACAAACAATCCTGCAGCCCGAGCTTGATGCGCGCCAGCGCCCGCGTGATTTTGCGCGTAACGAAGGTCTCGCCGCGGACCGGCGATTCATGATTGAACAGTATGCCGTTGCAGGCGAACATGCCGTAAGACTCGCGGTAATTTACCGTAATCCAGTATGCGTACAGCTTCGCCACACCGTACGGCGATCGCGGATAGAAAGGTGTCGTTTCCCTTTGTGGAATTTCCTGTACCTTGCCGTAGAGTTCGGAGGTCGAGGCCTGGTAGAACCGCGTCTTCTTGCTCATGCCGAGGATACGAATGGCCTCCAGAATCCGCAAGGTACCGAGCGCATCGGAGTTCGCCGTGTATTCGGGCTCCTCGAATGAGACCGCGACATGGCTTTGCGCGGCAAGGTTGTAGATTTCATCCGGCTGCGTCTTCTGTATCACGTGGACCAGGCTGCTCGAATCCGTCATGTCTCCATAGTGGAGAATGAAATTGCGGTTGGAGATGTGAGGGTCCTGATACAGGTGATCGATGCGATCCGTATTGAAAAGCGAGGTGCGGCGCTTGATGCCATGGACTTCGTAGCCTTTGCGCAGCAGGAACTCGGCGAGGTAGGCACCATCCTGGCCGGTCACGCCGGTAATCAATGCGACTTTAGTCATCATTCAGGAACCGGGAATGGTTCTGTATACTCCAGAAGCGTCTCGACAGACGCGTTATAAGGCGATTGCGCATTTGATATGTCGGCGCTCCTTAACGACAACAAAGCGGGTTGCCGCGAGTTTCGATTTTAAGCGATTTGACTTTCCTCTGAAAGAAAACCCGGAAGTAGGATTGCGCCAAGACGAGGCACCGCATGATTTACACTGTTGTTCTTTCGGGCGGCAGCGGCAGCCGGTTATGGCCGTTGTCGCGCACCCTTCTGCCAAAACAATTCCTGCCATTGGTCAGCAGCAGGACCATGCTCCAGGAAACGCTGCTGCGCCTCGACGGAATCACGGGATTGAAAAGTCCCGTACTCGTGTGCAGCAACGATCACCGCTTTCTGGCGGCCGAACAGTTGCGCGAGATCCACATCACTGCGGGAGCGCAAATCCTCGAACCCGCCGGCCGCAATACGGCGCCGGCGGTGGCGGTCGCCGCCCTGCACGTCTTGTCCGCGGATCCCGACGGCATCATGCTGGTACTGCCGGCCGACCATCTGATCAGGAATGTAGCGCGCTTTCACGAAGTCGTTGGCAAAGCCGCCTCCGCTGCGTCCGACGGGCGGCTGGTGACGTTTGGCATAGTCGGGCGGGAGCCGGAAACCGGCTACGGCTATATCGAGCGCGGTGCGCCTCTGGAAAAGTCGGCGGACTGCTTTCGGGTCGCGCGCTTCGTCGAGAAGCCCGACGAGGAACGCGCACGTGAATTTCTCGCTTCCGGCCGGTTTTACTGGAACAGCGGCATGTTCGTGTTCAAGGCCTCCCGCTACCTGGAGGAACTCGGCAAATACCGCAAGGACATTCTCGCTGCGGCAAAGGCCGCATGGGAAGCCAGTTCACGAGACCTGGACTTCGTGCGCCTGGACGAAAAAGCCTTTCTTGCTTCGCCTTCCGAATCCATCGACTACGCGGTCATGGAAAAGACGGACGACGCGGTCGTAGTCGAAGCCGATATCGGCTGGAGCGATATCGGATCATGGACCGCGTTGTGGCAAGCCGGGCAGGCCGATGCCAGCGGCAATGTCACGGTCGGCGACGTTCATGCCGACGATGTTCACAACTGTTACATACGGGCGGAGCATCGGTTGGTCGCGGCGGTAGGCGTGAAAGATTTGATCATCGTCGAAACATCCGATGCAATTCTGGTCACTCACAAAGACCGTTCGCAGGAAGTCAAAAGGGTGGTCGATGCGTTGAAGGCCAAGCAGCGCGACGAATATCTGGTGCACAAACGGGTATATCGCCCCTGGGGCTACTACGAAGGACTCGACAGCGGCGATCGCTTTCAGGTCAAACGCATCATGGTCAAGCCCGGATCCAAGCTCTCATTGCAGATGCATCATCACCGGGCAGAGCATTGGATTGTCGTATCCGGAACCGCAAGGGTAATCCGGGGAGACGAAACGCTGATGCTGACGGAGAACCAGTCGACTTACATTCCGCTCGGCACCAGGCACCGGTTGGAGAACATCGGTAAGGTACCGCTGCACATGATCGAGGTGCAGTCGGGCAGTTATCTCGGCGAGGACGACATCGTCCGCCTGGAGGATGACTACAAGAGGCAGTGACTGGTGACTGGTGACTGGCAATAACGATAACTAACTATCAGTCAGGACCCATCTCTTCTAGGCAAAGTTTCAAGCCGGTTTTCCAGTCGGGCAGGCTGAAGCCGAATTGCCTCTTCAGCTTGCCGTTATCGAGCACTGAATTCTGCGGGCGCCGGGCGGGTGTCGGGTAACCCGAAGTCGGGATCGGCGACAATTTTGCCACGCCTTCTTTGTTAAGCAGAATCGCCTGCGCAAATCCGTGCCATGTCGTCCGGCCGGCCGCGGTCAGATGATAGAGGCCGCCCATTTTCCGGAAACGATCCAGATCGAGC
>JANXPQ010000548.1 GCA_025357235.1 Betaproteobacteria bacterium | reverse complement strand
TGGGTGCGGAGCGGTTTCAGGGCGCGACCCAAAGCGTGCGGCAGCGCGCCGGCTAACGCGGTGTTGGAAGAGCCGCGGACCAAGCAGGCATTGCTAGCAGGAGCGACCGGCCTGGTCGGCGGGCATGTCCTGACGCGGCTGCTGGCGCATCCTTCTTACTCGCGGGTGGAAGTCCTGGTGCGACGCGAGTTGCCGATCCGCAATCCGAAATTGATCCAGCGCGTCGTCGATTTTGAACACCTGGAGGCCGGTCCAGGCATTGCAGCGGACGACGTGTTCTGCTGCCTCGGCACCACCATCGGAAAAGCGGGATCACAGGAAGCATTCAGGCGTGTCGACCACGACTATCCGTTGGCGCTGGCCGGACTCGGCAAGGCGGCAGGCGCGCGGCAATTCCTGATGGTGTCTTCCCTCGGTGCCAATGCGCAATCGTCGGTTTTCTACAGCCGGGTCAAGGGCGAGACTGAGCGGGATATCGCCGCAACCGGCCTGCCGAAGGTTATTTTCATGCGGCCATCGATCCTGCGCGGCGAACGCCAGGAATTCCGGGCCGGCGAGAGGGTGGGAGTATTGGTCGGCCGCCTGATTGCGCCGCTGTTCCTGGGACCCCTGCGGAAATACCGGCCGATCCATGCGGACGACGTGGCGGCGGCGATGTTGTACGCGGCGAATCACGACGTTCACCCCGGCCCGGTCGAATCGGACGCAATCGCGCGGCTTGCACGACGGGAGAACGCGGGGAAATAAAAAGGCCGGCTGAAGCCGGCCTTCTCTTCTCGACGGACGCTTCGCGTCAGGCGACGGCACGGACCGGTTGCAAGCGCGCCGGATGGGCGGCGTAGGCGTGATAGGCCGCGGCTTCCGCTTCGCCGAACTTGACGTTCACGCCCATGTCGGTAAACACCGTCTCAAGCGCGCAAAGGCTCAGCATCACGTTCTCCATCTTGCAGGAATAACCCATCAGGCCGAAGCGCCAGATCTTGCCGGCGAGGTCGCCGAGTCCCGCGCCGATCTCCAGGTTGTAATCCAGCAGCAGGCGGCGGCGCACTTCCTTCTCGTCGATGCCCGGTAACACCGTGACGGCATTCATCTGCGGCAGCCGGTAAGGTTCTTCCACCAGATACTTCAGGCCCAGCGTTTCCAGGCCGGCCTTCAGTGCCAGGTGATTGCGCTGATGGCGGGCCCAGGCGTTCTCAAGCCCTTCCTCGCGCAGCATAAGCAGCGATTCGTGCAACGCATAAAGCGAGTTGGTCGGCGCGGTATGGTGATAGGTGCGATTCGTCGCACCCCAGTAACCGAGCAGCAGGTTCATATCCATGAACCAGCTGTGAACCTTGTCCGTGCGGACCTTTACCCGCTCGACGACGCGCTCGTTGAAGGAAATCGGCGACAGGCCGGGGGTGCAGGAAAGGCATTTCTGGCTGGCGGAATAGACTGCATCGATGCCCCATTCGTCGACGAGTACGGGCGTGCCGCCCAGCGACGTGACTGCGTCCATGATGGTGAGGGCGCCGTGCTTGCGGGCGATCTCCGCCAGCGTCTTGGCATCCGAGGCGACACCGGTCGAGGTTTCAGCGTGCACGAAGGCGAGTACCTTGGCATCCGGGTTGGCCTTGAACGCATCCTCCACTTTCTGTGGACTGACCGGCGTGCCCCAGCGGTCTTCCACCACCACGGCGACGCCGCCGCAGCGCTGCACGTTCTCGATCATGCGGCCGCCGAACACGCCGTTGCGACAGACGATGACCTTGTCGCCCGGGCTGACCATGTTGACGAAGCACATTTCCATGCCGACCGAACCGGGGCCTGAGACCGGGAAGGTCAGCGCATTATTGGTCTGAAAAGCGTAACGCAGCAATTCCTTGAGCTCTTCCATCATCTCGACGAACACCGGGTCGAGATAGCCGATGGTCGGCTTGCCCATCGCCGAGAACACGCGCGGATGGATTTCCGAAGGACCGGGTCCCATCAGGTGGCGCTGCGGCGGATAAAAGGAATTGATCTTTCTTTTCGGAGCGTAATCTTGGGTCGACATGGTTTTCCCTCGCAAGAGGCTTGAGGTCTGAAACACGGGCTGCGGCGAACGCAGGAAGATGCGCAGTTTACTAGACGCGGGTAGACCGGCCAAGCCGCCCTGTGCAAAAAACAGGCAGCCTGGCCGCAGACAGCTGAATTTTCTGGCGTTACGGCACAGGCTCAGCCGCGTTGCCACTGTCCTTAAAAGGCATGCCCAGTCTCGTATTTCGTATAAGCAGGCGCTCACTTTTGAAGGTTGGATAACAAGCCGTCGAGTCCGCCTTGCCCGCAACAGCGGCCGTTACTGGTCAGTGGAACGGGAACCGTGACCGCACCTTCGGCAGGGTCTCAGTTGGCCGATTTGACCGTCGGAAACTGAATAAGACGTGCCGAAAAGTCTTCGTCGTCGAAGGCAATGTCGCCATCCTTGTAGGCTTCCGGCTGGGTCTTGAGATTGGCGAAATCGAATTGCCGCGAGTCGAGCAGGTGCGAAGGGGAAGTCCGCTGCAGGCTGGCGAACATGGTTTCCAGGCGGCCGGGGAATTTCTTTTCCCACTCCTGCAGCATGTTCTTTACGACCTGGCGTTGCAGGTTGTCCTGCGAACCGCACAGGTTGCAGGGGATGATCGGGAACTGGCGCAGCTTCGCGTATTCCTCCAGATCCGCTTCCTTGCAGTAGGCGAGCGGACGAATCACGATGTGCTGGCCGTCGTCGCTGACCAGTTTCGGCGGCATTGCCTTCAGCTGCCCGCCGTGGAACAGGTTCAGGAAAAAGGTTTCGAGGATGTCGTCGCGGTGGTGGCCAAGCGCGATCTTGGTGGCGCCGATTTCCCCGGCCACGCGATAGAGCGCGCCGCGCCGCAACCGGGAGCACAGTGAACACATGGTCTTGCCCTCGGGGATGACGCGCTTGACCACGCTGTAGGTATCCTGCTCGATGATGCGAAACGGCACGCCGATCGACGTCAGGTAGTCGGGCAGAACCTCGGCCGGATAGCCGGGGTGTTTCTGGTCGAGGTTTACCGCCACGATTTCGAAGTCGACCGGTGCATGACTCTTCAGCGACAACAGGACATCGAGCAACGCGTAGCTGTCTTTGCCGCCGGACAGGCAGACCATGACCTTGTCGCCATTGTGGATCATGTCGAAATCGCCAATGGCTTCCCCGACCTGGCGGCGCAGCCGCTTGGCGAGTTTGTTGCCCTCGTAAACCTGTTTCTGCAGCGTCGTCATCTATTACTGGTACGGAATATCTCGAATCCCACGGATTCGCAATCCGGGTACACATCCAGTTTTTCGCTGGAAACCCTTGCGGCCAGGACACCCGGCCTGGCCAGGCAGATCGCCAGGATCTTCTCGCAGAATGTTTCCTGCAGGTTGAAATGGCTGCTCTCGGCAAGGCCCACTATCTCCCTGCGGACGAAGTCATAGTCTACCGTTTCGTCGATGTGGTCGCGCTCGACTTTGCCGTCCGGATTGAGATAGAGGTCGACGTTCACGATGACGCGCTGCTTTGCCTGTTTTTCGAAATCGTGGATGCCGATGAAAATTCGGGTCTCGAAATTCTTCAGGAAGATGCGGCGCGCCCGGCCCAGTCCGGTCGGCATGGCCAGTTCCGTCGCCGTCCGCGGGGTCAGGAAGGGGGCAGTCATCGGCTGTTACCGGTTTCGAACTGCACATCGCGCCGCGACGGCCACAAATGCTGGCCGCCGTCGACCACGATCGTCGTACCAGTCAGCGCTCCGGCGTTGACCACGAAACGGACCGCCCCGGCAATGTCCTCCACGTTCGAACTGTGTCCGAGGGGCGCCAGTCGATGGGCCCGCGCAAAACCGTCCGCAGTCTGTTCGCCGCTCACCAGGGTGATGCCGGGCGCGACGCCGCATACGCGAACCTTCGGCGCCAAAGCCATGGCGAGCACGCGCGTCGCGCCCTCGAGCCCGATCTTTGCGATGGTGTAGGACAGGAAATCGGGGTTCAGGTTGAACACTTTCTGGTCCAGCAAATTCACAATGCAGCCGGTTGCGCCGTCGGGAATACGCGCGGCGAATGCCTTGGCGAGCAACAGCGGCGCCAGCAGGTTCACATCCAGATGCCGGCGCCACTTTACCGGCTCGAGGCTGGCCAGATCGTCGTACTCGAACAGCGCGGCATTGTTTACCAGGCAGGTCGGCGTTCCCAGCCTGCGTTCGCATTCGGCGATCAGGCCCGATACCTGGTCCGCGTTGCCGAGGTCGCAACTCACCGGGACAGCCTGCGCGCCGAGCGCAGAAATCTCCGCTGCCAGCGCATCGGCCTCGGTTTGCGAGCGGTGAAAGTGCAGCGCAAGATTCCAGCCGTCGGCCGCCAGCCCGAGCGAGATCGCGCGGCCTATGCGCCTGCTCGCCCCGGTGACCAGGGCCACCCGTCGATCGTTTTTCGCCCGGCTCATGCGTGGCTTGAGTTGCGCCATACAGCGCAGCTGTTGTTGAATGGGGATTGTAGCCCAACCGTTTCCCGTTCCCGCCTTGCCAACAACCCCGCGTGGTGCAGACCTGCCCGAACCGTCCGAGGATGCGCGCCGCCACAGCGATCGCCTGAGCGAGACCATCCATCGGGAAATCGACGCTGCCGGTGGCTGGATCGGCTTTGCACGCTTCATGGAACTGGCGCTGTATGCGCCCGGACTGGGCTACTACGTTGCGGGGGCGACCAAGCTCGGCGGCGACGGCGATTTCGTGACCGCGCCGGAAATATCCCCGTTGTTCGGCAGGACGCTGGCGCGGCAGATCGCCCAGTTGCTGGAACGCAGGGCCGACAGCGTGCTGGAACTGGGCGCCGGGTCCGGCACGATGGCGGCAGATGTGCTCGGCGAATTGCAGAACATCGATTGCCCGCCCCGGCGCTATCTGATCCTGGAAACCAGCCCGCAGCTGGCCGATCGCCAGCGGCGCATGCTGGAGCAACGACTGCCCGCGCTGCAAGAGCGGATCGAATGGATCAGCGCATTGCCGGAAATTTTCGACGGCGTCGTCATCGCCAATGAAGTGCTGGATGCGTTGCCGGTCCATCTCGTTGCGTGGCGAAAAAATGGCGTGTTCGAACGCGGCGTGAGCTGGCAGGACGGCTTCGTCTGGTCGGAACGCCTCCTTTTGCGGGGTGCGTTGCGCGACGTGGCTGAAACGATAGGCGCCGAGGCCGATTACTTCAGTGAAATTTCACTGATGGCACCAGCGCTGGTACGCAGTCTGTCGGCCGTGCTGCGCAAAGGCGCGCTGCTACTGATCGACTACGGCTTCGGCCGGCGCGAGTACTACCATCCGCAACGCTCACAAGGCACGCTGATGTGCCATTACCGGCATCGCGCGCACGGCGATCCGTTTTTTCTGCCCGGCCTTCAGGATCTGACCGCGCACGTCGATTTCACGGCCATCGCGGAAGCCGGCATCGATGCCGGAATGGACATGCTCGGCTACACCACGCAGGCGCAGTTTCTCGTCAACAGCGGCATCACCCAACTGCTGGAACAACATTCAGCCGACGCGGCGACCAGCCGATTCGCGCTCACGGCAGGCGCGCAGAAATTGCTGTCACCGGCCGAAATGGGCGAGCTGTTCAAGGTCATTGCACTCGGCCGCCGCATCGACGATCCGCTGATCGGCTTCGCTTCCGGCGACAAGTCTCGGATGCTATAACTCATGGGCGTTTGCCTCAGAGCAAGCCAGCATAGGGAACGCCGTGGGTTTAGCGTCGACGCAGTTTGTAATTTGGAGTGGACTTGCGTAAGGTTGCGCGTCGTTTGAACTTCGTCTTTCTCTGTGAACTCTGTGCCCTCTGCGGCTAGACAGGCCTTTCCGTAATGCATATCCATATCCTCGGTATCTGCGGCACGTTCATGGGCGGCATCGCCGTGATCGCCAGGCAGGCCGGCCACAAAGTCACCGGCTGCGACGCCAACGTCTATCCGCCGATGAGTACGCAGTTGCAGGCGCAGGGCATCGAACTGATCGAGGGTTACGGCCCCAGGCAGATCGACCTGAAGCCGGATTTGTTCGTGATCGGCAATGTCGTGGCGCGCGGCAATCCGCTGATGGAAGAGATCCTGAACCGCGGTCTGGCATTTACGTCGGGGCCGCAGTGGCTTTACGAGAACATGCTGCGGGGCAAATGGGTGATCGCGGTGGCCGGCACGCACGGCAAGACCACGACGACGTCGATGCTGGCCTGGATACTCGAGCACGCGGGATTGAACCCCGGTTTCCTGATCGGCGGCGTGCCGCTCAATTTCGGCATTTCCGCGCGCGCGACCGATTCGTCGTTCTTCGTGATCGAAGCCGACGAATACGACACCGCGTTCTTCGACAAGCGCTCCAAGTTCGTCCACTACATGCCGCGCACGGCCATCCTGAACAATCTGGAATTCGATCACGCAGACATTTTCCCTGACCTCACTGCGATCGAAACCCAGTTCCATCACCTCGTCCGCACCGTGCCGGGCAACGGTCTGATCATCGCCAACGCCCGCGAGCAGAGCATGCGGCGTGTTCTGGCAAGGGGCAGCTGGAGCAAGGTCGAGTGGCTGGGCGTGGAGGAAGGCTGGACCGCCAAGCCGCGCGACGAGCATGCGTTCGACGTGTTCTTCGAAGGCGGCCCGCGCGGCACGGTGAACTGGGAACTGCTCGGCGAGCACAACCGTAACAATGCGCTGGCAGCGCTGGCCGGCGCACGTCATTCGGGGGTACCGGTTGCCAAGGGAATAGACGCACTGGCGGAGTTCAGGAATGTGAGGCGCCGCATGGAATTGCGCGGCACCGTGAGCGGCGTCACGGTGTACGACGATTTCGCGCATCATCCGACGGCGATCGAAACCACCATTGCCGGATTGCGCAGCAAGGTCCGCGGCGCGCGCATCCTGGCGGTGCTGGAACCGCGTTCCAACACCATGAAGATGGGTGTCATGAAAGACGCGCTGGCCGGAAGCCTGGCGGGTGCCGACCTGGTGTTCTGCTACACCAACGGTCTTGGCTGGGACGCGCAGCCGGTGCTGGCGCCGCTGGGTGCCAAGTCAAAATCCTTCGATGATCTGGGCGCGCTGGTCAAGGCCATAATCGCGGAAAGCCGGCCCGGAGATCACGTGCTGGTCATGAGCAACGGCGGCTTCGGCGGCATCCACGCAAAACTGTTGGAAGCGTTGGCGAAGTGAGCCTTTCACTGAAGTGAAAGGCTTGAAGGGCGTTGACTTCGCACTTCAACTAGTCCAAAGATTCTTGGGCACGAGGCAGTGCACCGACTTCTTCGACTCGGCAATGTCGCCGAGGCGGGAATCCATCGTCAGGCTGGCCAGCGAGTAGGCGTCGATCTTCGACAGGCCTTTGCGTTGCGCGATCTGTTCGATCATGGCGAACGCGGCTTCGTTCATCGCCGTCTGCAGATCGGGTGAAGACGCGCTGGTCACGAAATAACGCGCGGTTTCCTTCAAGGGACGAATGCCCCGAGCCGGCTTCACGCCGTGTTTCGGGATCGCGCAGAACACGCCCTTGACCTGGTTCACCACTTCGGCGATGCGGCAATCGAACCGGGTTGCCATCCATTCGTCGACTTGTTCAGGCGCCATGTCCTGCGTCTCGGCAAGAAACGCTTTGGTTTCGCTCTTGAGAATTTCCAGCGCCTTGTTCAGATCATGGTCGTAGCCCACCGTGATCCAATGGGTCGGCGTCTCGATGCGAGGCCAGGCGAGGGCCTTGCGTTTGATGACTTCGACGTGCAATCGAAGCTCGTTGAACGCCGTCTCGATCGCGGTGAGATTGATTTCGCCGTTGCCCTGGGCGGCGTGCGAATCTCCGCTCCACAGCAACGCACCTTCGACGAACACCGGCAGATAGACCGTCGTGCCCTCGATCATTTCGCGCACGTCCATGTTGCCGCCGAAGGGGCCGGGCGGCACCGTGCTGTAACGGCCCGGCTCCGCCCTGGCGACGCCGAGAACGCCCGGGAAAGGCCGCAACGGCACCGTGATGCCGGGGGCGAACTGGATGGTGGCGCGCTTCAGATCGAAATAAAAATAACGCACCTGCCCGGCCGGGAAACGATCGGGAAACTGGCCGAGGCCGAGTTCGCCCGGGAAATTCCAGTTCGCGCCATAACTCCTCGGGACGATGCGTTCGATGTGGATCTTCAGCGTATCGCCGGGCTCGGCTTCCTCGATGTAGATCGGGCCGGTGATGGTATGCGGTCCGCGGCCGGGATGCGCGAGCCGCATCTTGGTGATGTCCTCTATCGATACGCCGGGAAGAATCTGGTTGGCGGCGGCCATCAGGGTTTCCATCGCCACGCGGTCGCCGGAACGCAGCTTCAGCACCGGCGGCTGGGCGTTGTCGAACCAACCCCACTGCGTGGTCTGCGGTGTTGCGGGCAGAACATAGACGTCGCCGAGCTTTGCTCCGACGGGGCTATTCATACTGGATCTCGCTTCCTATTTTTTCGCGCGCGCGACGCTCGGCAGCCATGGGGCGCGCTCAACTGCGCCGGATTGCACGAGGATTCGTCCGCGGGACTTGTTTATCGGGAGTGTCATCATATTGACCCTACCGTCGCCGACTGACATTGGCAAGCGGCGCGCCATGGAAAATCTCAGCCACGTTGGTGTTTTGGGCGCCGGAACGCGGTTTCTTTGTGTGGCCTGCAGGCGTGGGGCACAATGCCGGTGCAACGGAAGGTATTCATGATCGTCTACATCCACGGCTTCAACAGCTCTGCGTCGTCCCACAAATCCAACCAGTTGCGCGAGCGGCTTGCGGCACTCGGTCGCGAGAACGAATTCGCGTGCCCCGCCCTGCCGCACTGGCCGCAGGAAGCCATGGCGTTGCTCGAACGCGAAGTGTCCGATGTGCCGGCCGACAAAGTCACCCTCGTAGGCAGTTCGCTGGGCGGCTTCTATGCAACTTATCTTACCGAAAAACTGGGCATGCGCTCCGTACTCGTCAATCCGGCGATTACGCCGCAAGAAGGTTTGCGAGCCTATCTCGGCCCGCAGAAGAATCTCTATACCGGGGACGAATACGTGTTGACCGAAGAGCATCTGGCGCAGCTCGCCAACCTGCATGTGGCGAAACCGGCAAGGATGGAAAGCTATCTCCTGATGCATACGACCGGGGATGAATTGCTCGACTGGCGTGTCGCGGTCGATCATTACCACGGCTGCCGGCAGGTTATCGTGCAGGGAAGCGACCACGGCTTCAAGGAGTTCGGCGACTACATCGACATTGTTTTTGCGTTTTCCGCCTAGCCGGATCAGGAGGCGGGGCGCTCGCGTATAATCGCGCCCTGCTCCTAAGCCTCACTCCTCACGCCACACCGGCGCAGCACATGAATGTTTTTTTCGAAGAAGACGGTGCCTTCAAGGCCGGCACCGTGCTGGCCGACAACAATACCTCGCTCCAGGTCGAGAACCAGCACGGCAAACGCACGAAGGTGAAGGAACCCGCCGTGCTGATCCGTTTCGATCACATCCCGCTGTCGCAATTCATGGCGGACGCGCAGAAGATCTCGGACGAGATCGATCCGGCTTTCCTGTGGGAGTGCTCCGGCGAAACGGAATTCGGGTTCGACCAGCTCGGCAAGGAATACTTCGGCCGCGAACCGAAGCCCGCCGAGAGCGCCGGACTGCTGATGCGATTGCACGCGACGCCCACGCATTTCTACAAGAAGGGCAAAGGCCGCTACAAGGCGGCGCCAGCTGACGCGCTGAAAGCCGCGCTGGCGAGCATCGAGCGCAAGAAGAAGCAGGCCGAGTTGCAGGCCCGTTATGCGGAACAGCTTGCGCGTTTTGAATTTCCGGAAGAACTCCGTCCTTTGCTGCCGCTATTGCTCTACCGGCCCGACAAGGGCACGGTCGAGTACAAGGCGCTGGAACAGGCCGCTGCGCAGACGCACCTGAATATCCCGAAGCTGCTCGAAAAGAGCGGCGCGCTGGCTTCCAGCCGCGACTATCACTTCGGACGTTTTCTGTTCGAGTACTTTCCGCGCGGCTCGGATTTCGATCCTGGACTGGCGGCTGCCGCACCGGGCAACCTGGAGTTGTCGCCAGTGGAGGCGTTCAGCATCGACGATGCCACCACGACGGAAATCGACGACGCGTTTTCGGTGACGAAGCTGGAGAACGGCAACTGGCAGGTGGGTGTGCATATCGCCGCGCCCGCATTGGGCATTGCGCCGGATTCGCCGCTGGATCGCGAAGCTGCGAAGCGCTTGTCCACGGTCTATTTTCCGGGCGACAAGATCACCATGTTGCCGGCGGCGGCCATCGCGCAATACACGCTGTCCGAGGGCCGCGACTGCCCGACGCTAACGATGTACGTCGAAGTCACGCCGGAACTCGATATCGTCGCACACCGCAGCGTCGTCGAACGCGTGCGCATTGCGGCGAACCTGCGTCACGACAGCCTGGAAGCGCAATTCAACGAGCAGCAACTCGCCGGCGGGCAGGTGAATCACCGTTTCGGCGAGCAACTTCTGCTGCTGTGGCGTCTGGCCGTCAAGCTCGAACGCCAGCGCGGCAAGGACGAACCCGCCATGGCGCGGGCCGATTACAATTTCTATGTCGACGACGATCGCGTCAGCATCGTGGAGCGCAGGCGCGGTTCGCCGATCGACAAAGTCGTCTCGGAAATGATGATCCTGGTCAATACCGAATGGGGGCGGCAGCTCGCCGAGAATGAAATCCCCGCGCTGTACCGCGCACAGGCCAGCGGCAAGGTGAAAATGACCACCGTGCCGGCGCCGCATCAGGGCCTGGGTGTGCCCCAATACGTCTGGGCCAGCTCGCCGCTGCGGCGTTATGCCGATCTGGTGAACCAGCGCCAGTTGCTGTCACTGGTACGCAACGAAGCGCCCGCCTACCCGCCCCGCGACGAGCGCCTGCTGGTAATCCTGCGCGACTTCGAACTGGCATATGACGCCTATGCGGAATTCCAGCGCGGCATGGAACGCTACTGGTGCCTGCGCTGGCTGATCCAGGAAGGCGTGGTCCTGACCGGTGCCGATGTATTGCGGGAAGAACTGGTGCGAATCGACGGTATCCCGCTGGTCGCGCGCGTTCCCTCGATGCCGGCTTCGGCGCCGGGCAGCCGGGTGGAACTGGCCGTGTCCGACATCGACCTGCTCGAATTGACCCTGCACTGCGAGTTCAAGCGGTCCCTCGAAGTGCAATCGCACTGACAGGTGCGCCGTAGTTATTTAGAATTGGCGTGAGCCCGTTCATCAGCCCCAAGGCGAATTTGCCGGACACTTCGATCAGCGCATTTCCCGCACGAGGCGGCCTCGCCGCCGGCCTCACCGTCCCCCCGCCCCCTGCTTCGGGCGACATCCTGCCGATAACGCTGGCGGTTTCCGTCGTCCTGCACGCCATCGTTTTGCTGATCACGTTCGCGCCACCGGATTTCGACGGGTCGAAATTCATCCCGCATCTCGACGTGGTGCTGGTCAATTCGAAGTCCTCATCGAAGCCGGTCAAGGCCGATGCGCTGGCCCAGGCCAACCTGGACGGCGGCGGCAATACCGAAGCCGACCGCCGCGCCAAAACCAACCTGCCCAAGCTCAACAACGTGGAGCCCGCCCCGAACGTGCAACTCGCCTCCAGGCAGGTGCGCCAGCTCGAAGAGGAAGCGCAACGCCTGCTGCAGTTGTCGCAGGGCACCCATGTCACGGCCGATGTGACGCGGCCCGCGCCGGAACTGCCGCGCGAGGCAAGGCTGGAAGATCCGGCAGCCGAACAGCAGCGCCTGCGCATCGCGCAACTGGAAGCGCAGATTGCAAAGGAGTGGGACGAGTATCAGAAACTGCCGCGGCGAAAATTCATCGGCGCGCGCACCGAGGGCGTGGTCTACGCGGAGTATGTGGACCAGTGGCGCCAGCGCATCGAGAAAATCGGCACCCAGTATTTCCCGGAGGAGGCCAGGCGGCGCAAGCTGTACGGATCGCTGGTGATGACCGTGCATATCAAAGCCGACGGCAGCGTGGAGAAAATCGAAATCGACCGGTCATCCGGCTACCGGCTGCTCGATACGGCAGCCAGACGCGCGGTGGATCTGGCCGGGCCGTTTCCGCCGTTTCCGCCGGCGGTGCGCAAGGATTGGGATATCCTGAGCATCTCGCGCACATTCAGCTATACGCGCAGCGACCTGGAAGTGTTCTCCAATCCATGACCGATCGTTACGCGGTCGTCGGCAATCCGATTGCCCACAGCAAGTCGCCGGAAATCCACGCGGCCTTCGCCCGCCAGACGGGCCAAGACATCGGCTATTCGAAATTGCTGGCACCGCTCGACGGTTTCCGCTCGACCCTGGAATCGTTTCGCGCGGCAGGCGGCAAGGGCGTCAATGTAACCGTGCCGTTCAAGCTCGAAGCCTTCGATCTCGCCGACGAAGTCTCGCAACGCGCCAAGGACGCCGAAGCAGCCAACTACCTGCGCTTCGACAATGGCCGCATCCACGCCGACAACACCGACGGCGTCGGCCTGACCCGCGACATCGTGCATAACCTCGGCTTCCGGCTTGCCGGCAAGCGTGTATTGCTGCTGGGCGCGGGCGGCGCGGCGCAAGGCGTGCTCACGCCCTTGCTCGAGTATGAGCCGAGCATACTGACCATCGCCAACCGCACGGTCGAAAAAGCCCTGCGATTGGCCGAAACGTTTCGCCACAAGCCGGTCGCCGCATCGAGCGTGCTGTGCGGCCTGCGCTTCGGCGAGCTTGCCGGGCATCACTTCGACCTGGTGATCAACGCCACTTCCACCAGCCTGCAGGAAGAGTTGCCCCCGCTGCCGGCCGACGCCTTTGCGGCCGGCGCACTCGCCTACGACATGATGTACGGCGCCACACCCTCACCTTTTCTCGCATTTGCCGCGGCACACGGCGCAAAAACTTCCGATGGGCTCGGCATGCTGGTCGAGCAGGCGGCGGAATCCTTCCTGTTGTGGCGCGGCGTGCGTCCCGAGACGGCGCCAGTCATCGCACTGCTGCGCAACGCCTGATCCGATGAAACGCGCATGGCGCTGGGCGGCGCGGATCGTGCTGCTGGTGGTCGCGGCCGTAGTCATCTATCAATTCTGGATCTTCGGCAACGTCGTCTGGTGGATCTGGTTCAATCCGTCGACCAGCGCATTCATGGAAGAGCGGCTGGACGTGCTGCACCAGAAAAATCCGGAAGCGGTGCTGCGTCACCAATGGCTACCCTACGAGCGCATTTCGATTCACCTGAAGCGCGCGCTGATCGCCGCCGAAGACGCCAAGTTCCTGGACCATGAGGGCTTCGACTGGGAAGCGATCCAGAAGGCCTATGAGAAAAACCTGAAGAAAGGCAAAGTGGTTGCCGGCGGTTCCACCATCAGCCAGCAGCTCGCCAAGAACCTGTTCCTGTCCGGCCGGCGCACGCCCTGGCGCAAGGCCGAGGAGGCGCTGATCACGGTCATGATGGAGAACGTGATGTCGAAGCGGCGCATCTTCGAAATCTATTTGAACGTCATCGAGTGGGGAGACGGTGTATTCGGTGCGCAAGCCGCAGCGCGCTATTACTATGGCGTCAGCGCGGCAAACCTCAGTCCCGAGCAGGCCGCCCGCCTGGCTGCGATGGTGCCCAAGCCGCGCTTCTACGACAAGGTTCGCGAAACGCCGTTGCTGGAGCGGCGCACCGCCATCATCCTGAATCGCATGAACGACGTTCAGGTGCCTTGAAACGCTTTCCGGTAAGAAAATATGTTCACCACAGAGGCACAGAGGACGCAGAGGAAAAACAGAGACAAGGAAAAACAAACTGGGATTGACAGTGGTGTAGCTGCATGTGGACCTATACCGCCAACATTTTCGGCCGCTGACTATCTGCTGATGAGAGCTTTTCCCACTTTAATAGTGGTATCCGTTCTAGCCTTTCCTCTGTGTTCTCTGTGTTCTCTGTGCCTCTGTGGTGAACGCGTTTTCTTTCTTAGTGATACCGCCGCAGGCGGAAATTCGCGCTAACGTATAATTCGGCGACTCCTTCCGGCGCCGCTATGCTCATCCATCCGCAATTCGATCCGGTCGTCGTGCACCTCGGCCCCCTGGCCGTGCGTTGGTACGGCTTGATGTACCTGCTGGCATTTGTCCTTGTGCTGATACTGGGACGCCATCGCATCCGGACGCAACCCTGGAGCGGCTGGACCGTGCGCGATCTCGACGATATGCTGTTTCTCGGCGTCCTCGGGGTCGTCCTCGGCGGCCGGCTGGGTTACATCCTGTTCTACAAGTTCGGCGAGTATCTGCACGAACCATTGCACATTCTCTATGTATGGGAAGGCGGCATGTCGTTTCACGGAGGCTTCCTCGGCGTGATCCTGGCAATGTTGTGGTTCGCGCGCTCGCGCGGGAAAAGCTGGATGGCGGTGACGGATTTCATCGCGCCGCTGGTTCCGCTCGGCCTGGGTGCCGGCCGCATCGGCAACT